>DASUUK010000076.1 GCA_036374135.1 Euzebyales bacterium | reverse complement strand
CTGCGCGCGGAAGTCGACCAGCCCGCAGTCCCGCAGGCACGCCAGATGCGCCGACACCGTCGACTGCGCCAGGCCCAGCTCGCCCACCAGATCGGTCACCCGCCGCTCGCCGGCGGCGAGCCGCCGCACCAGCGCCAGCCGGGTCGGGTCCGCCAGGCTGCGGAACAACGCCACCGCCGCCGACAGCTCCGACCGGCTCGCCACCAGCGGAAGCTCACCGCCATCTACACTGATCGCCATGGACCGATGCTATCGTCCTTCAGCGATGATCCCGCAGGTGGTATCGGACCCGAGACGGCAGTCGCGGGGGTTTCGGGCAGTCGGTGCCAGGTGATGGCGGCCGGGCGCGGACGAGCCCGTGTCCATGCGCGGTCGCCCGACCGCTGCAAGTGGACTATGGGCTGATCGTCCCGAGCAGTGCGGGCACGGCCACGAGCAGCCCGCCCAGCAGCACGGGGGGCCAGATGAAGCCGGCGGCGACGGCGGTCCAGCGCAGCTGATGGCGGCGGTGGTAGGACGCCGTCAGCGTGGCGAACATCGCAGCGCCGGCCAGGAAGAACAGCACGTAGGCGACCGCTGGGAGCGTGACCCCGCCCGGCCGACGTCGGTGCGGGCATCGTGGGCAGCCGTGGGAGCCGTGGCGTGGATCGTATGCGACGTGACGGGACCGCCGATCCCCACCCGGCGGACGGTCGGGCCGGCGGATCCGATTGGTGCGTGCCCGCGTCGGGTGACGAGCGGATGATGTGGCTGCCGGTATCGGGTGGGCGGACGAGGGGCGTGACCATCGTGACCATGAAGGCCGATCACCCAAACGCGAAGATGATGCGAGACGCCATGCAGCGGATGCGCGACGAAGGCCCGCAGTCGCTCTCGGAGCTACTCGCCGAAGACGTCGTGTGGCACCAGGTCGGGGAGGTGGAGCCGCTGCGCGGACGCGAGACCGTCCTCGAGCGGATGACGTCCGTCGCCGACAAGGTGACCTTCGACTCGCGCTCCACGACGTGCTCGCCGACGACGTGGGCGTGTGCTTCGGTCGCGCCTCGCTCCACACGGAGGGGCGCTCGACCGAGTACGAGGCGGTGGAGATCTACCGCTTCCGCAACGGCAAGGTCGCCGACCGCTGGGCGATGGTCGGCAGCAACCCGGTGGTCGGCGCCCTCGCCGGCTATGCCGCCAGCCGGACGATGGACGCGGTCACGAGCGGGTTCCTCCGGCGACAGAGCGCCGCGTCGCAGCACAAGGAGAAGGAGCTGGCCCCAGGGGGCAGGCTCACCCAGTTCGGTCATCAGGTGGCCCAGGCGACCGGCCGGCAGATCGACGACGCCGCCGCCAGGCGGATCGGACTCGCGGCCCACCGCACGTTCGGCACCACGTACGGCGTGCTCGCGAGCTTCCTCGACCGCCGCGGCGTGGCCCCGCTGCGAGCGGGGCTCATCGTGCGCGCGGCCGGCTTCCTCGTCGTGGACGAGGGGACCTCGCTGTCGTCGCTGACGGCGTACCGCGTCGAGAGCCATCTCCGCGTGGTCGTTGGGCACGCCACGCTCGGACTCGTCCTGGGCACGCTGCTGACGCTGGCCGAACGTCGTTCCTGACCGCTCGCCGCGGCGGGCGTCACCAGGTGAGCCGGGCCCACCCGATGCGGCTGTCCGCCATGCCGTAGTAGACGTCCGCGGCGTGGTCGTCGCGGACGTCGATGCCCGTCGGGAAGACCACGTTGGGCACGGTGCCGACGCGCTCCTCGTCGAGTTCCGGCTGCAGCAGCGGCCGCGCGGAGCGGTACCGCAGCCGGGCGACGTCCTGCGGATCGTGGACCATAACCCCGGCCGCGTAGTGCACGCACGGCTGCAGCGCCACCCCCAAGAGATAGCGCCCCGACACGCCGTGGAAGACGGACAGCCACCCGTGCTCAGTGCGGATCGGCGGCGTCCCGCCCCCAATCTTCAGCTCCTCCCAGGGCTGCTCGGCGTAGGCGACACAGCGATGACCGAGCTGACGCGTCAGCCCCCGCAGGTCGTCTCCGACCGCATCGACGGGCACGTAGGACACCCAGATCGCCGGCCGGCGGTCGGCGAGCCCGGGTGGCACGGCGTCGTAGCCGAGCATCGCGACCTCCTCGAGGTTCCAGCTCGGCCGGTGCAGCATGGCGAAGGCGGGCGCACCGTCCGGGCCGGGAACCGGCTCGGGGAACCAGACGGCGTCCTTGTTCGGGTACAGGTTGAGATCGGCACCGAGCTCCGGTTCGTAGTCGAAGGTGACGGGACCGAGACGCCGCCAGTGCCGCAGATCGTCCGACACGGCCAGGCCGATCCGCGCCCCGAACGGCCCGTACGCCGCGTACGTCATGACGTAGGTGTCGAGCGCCTCGACGAACGTGACGCGCGGATCCTCGACGCCCGCGGTGACGGCGTTGCGCTCCCAGAGCAGCTGCGGCTCCAGAACGACGCCGAGGCGCTCCACCCCGCAGGGGTCCCCGTGGTCGTCGGCGAGGATCCGGCACAGACCGATGCATGACAGGTTGTTCTCCGCGACCAGCCGCGGGAGGAGGTAGCGGTCGCCGTCGCGGCCGCGCACTACCGCCGGGTTCAGCACGCCCCAAGCCTCCCGGCTGTCCTCCTTGTCCGGCACCATCACGATGCCGCGGCGCTCTAGGCGGTAGGTCGTCACCGTCAGCCTTTGATGCCCGCGCCGATGTCGGACTGGAGGAAGTACCGCTGGAACGCCAGGAACAGCACGACCGCGGGGATGGCGAGCACCGTCGCGCCTGCGAGGATCGCGCCGAAGGGGTTGGCCGCCCTGCCCGCGATCGTGGTGATGTAGTTGGCCAGCGCCACCGCGAGCGGCTGCATGGTCTGCTGCTTGGTAATCAGGAACGGCCAGAGGAACTCGTTCCACGGTCCGATGAACGTCACGATGATGGCCGTGAGGATCGCCGGACGGGCGATCGGAATCGCCAGTCGCAGCAGGATCTGCAGTTCGCTCGCGCCGTCGATCCGGGCCGCATCGAACAGGTCGCGCGGGATCGAGCGGAAGAACTGCCGGAAGATGAACACCGCGGTGGCGTTGACGGCGAACGGCAGGATCATGCCGAGGTAGCTGTCCGCCAACCCGTAGGTGCGCACGATCATGACGTACAGCGGGATCATGAGCAACTGGAACGGCACGATCAGGCTCAGCAGCACGACGCTGAACACCAAGCCCTTTCCCCGGAAGTCGAGCACCGCAAGGGCGTAGCCGGCGAGCAGCCCCAGCACGAGGGTGAACACGATGACCCCACCGGTGAAGACGCCCGAATTGAACAGGGTGCGCAGGAGATCGAGTCGGCTGTTGATGTCGGCGTAGTTGGCCAGGGTGATGTTCGCGGGATCGGGGAACGCGCCGCCCACGGTCGGATCCGGCTCCGTTTGCAGGGAGCCCACGACCATGTACCAGAACGGGAAGAGGAAGAGGATCGCCCCGAGGCTTAGGAGGACGAATCCGGCCATCCGGGCACGTGTGCGGCGGCGGACGAGGGTCTGGACCTCGCGGCCCTCTGCGGCCGCTTCCCGAGCCGTGCCCTGATCGGGTGCCCGTACAGCCGGCGCGTCGACGTCGTCCCCGCGCCCGGTCCGATCGGTCGTGGTGCGGTGGTCGGTCGTGGTCGGACCGTCGGTCGGGGGATCGGTGTTGGTGGCCATCACTCACGCTCCTCGAGGACGAACTGGTTGATGGCGGAGATGATCATCACGACGGCGGCGAGCAGGACGCCGATCGCGGCGCCGTAGCCCGCGTTGCCCTGCTCGATGCCCTCCTGGTACATGATGAGTACGGGGGACACCGACGCGCCGTTCGGCCCGCCGCCGCCGGTGAGCAGGTACGGCTCGGTGAAGAAGTTCGCGCCGATGATGATCGCGAGGACCACCACCAGTGTCGTGGCGGAGCGCACGCCGGGAACCGTCACCGTCCAGAACCGCCGGACCACCCCGGCCCCGTCGACCTTCGCGGCGTCGTACAGCTCGTCGGAGACGTTCTGCATGGCGGCCAGGTACAGGAGCACGTAGAAGCCGAGCTGCTTCCACGTGGCGAAGAGCGCGATGACCGGCATCGCCCAGAAGCTGTTGACGAGCCAGGATGGGTCCGGCGACAGGGGACCCAGCAATTGGTTGATCAGACCGCCGCCCGAGAACAGCCAGAGCCACACGGCGATCATCGCCACGCTGGCGGTGACGTAGGGCACGTAGTAGCTGGCGCGGAAGAACGTGCGCAGCGGCAGCGCCTGGTTGAGGGCGTAGGCGAGCACCATCGCCAGCACGACGGTGAGCGGCACGTTGATGACGATGAAGATGAGGGCGTTCAGGGCCGCCCGCCGCACGCTCGGGTCGCCGAGCACCTCGGTGTAGTTGTCCAGACCCACGAACGGTCGGTCGACCTCGGCGCCGGGCGCCGCGAAGAACCAATCGAAGAACGACATGTACACCGCGAACCCGATCGGGAATGCGAACAGGGCGAGCCAGAAGATGAGGTACGGGCCTGCGAAGGCGTACCCGATCGGGTGGACGCCGAAGAGCCGCTGGCGCAGCGGTGTGCGGTACTGGCCCTCCGGCCCCGCGTCAGTGGCGGCGGCCACGGCCTTACCCCTGGACCAGGTCCGCGACGGCGTTCGCCGCGTCTTCCATGGCCGGCTCGACCTCCTGCTCGCCGAAGATCACGGAGGAACTCCAGGCGTCGCGGAACGTCTGCCACATCTCGATGGAGCTCGGCAGGTACGGCACCTCGACCACGCGGTCGACCTGCTGGGCGAAGATCTCGTACTGCGCGTTCTGCTCGAAGAAGTCCGGGAAGGCGTCGAGCAGGTCCTGGCGCATCGGCATCTGACCGGTCGTCTCCAGCAGCGCCTGGTCGTTCTCCTCACTCATGGAGAAGGCGAGGAAGTCCCAGGCGGTCTGCTGGTTCTCGCAGGCGGTGTACAGCCCCACCGACTTCCCGTCGGAGAAGGTGTAGACCTCCTCCGAACCCGTGCCCTGTGAGGTGGGCGGTGGCACGACGCCCCAGTTGACGTCGCCGTAGATGGCGACGGCCCAGGGACCGGCGGAGCTCATCGCCGAGACGCCGTCGGCGAAGGCGTCGCCCTGGTACTCCTCGCGGGGCGCCAACCCCTCGTCATAGAGGGTCTTCCACGTGTTGGCGACGGCGAGGCCGGCCTCGCTGTTGAACTGCGGTTCGCCGTCCTCGACGAGTTGCTGGCCGCCGGTCTCCGCCGCGAACCACGGGTAGAAATCGAACCAGGACTGGAAGAACTGCGACGTCGGCGCCGGGTAGATCGCCGCCTCGGCGACGCCCTGCTCCACGAGCGTACGGGACGTCTCGAGGAACTCGTCGTGGGTCGACAGCGGCGGGTTCTCGGGGTCCAGGCCGGCCTCCTCGAAAAGATCCTTGTTGTAGAGGATCATGACGGGGTTGGCCTTCCACGGGAACTGATGGAACTGCCCATCCTCGGACTGGTACTGGGAGGCGACGTCGCCGAGCCGCTCCTCGATGAGCTCGCGCGCCCCGTCGAACTGGTCGAGTGCCACGAGCCCGCCGGCGCGGTTGAACGACGGAACGGCGGCGGGAGCGGTGTTGTAGATCAGGCACGGGGCGTTGCCGGCGGTGATCGCCGCCCGGATGACCTCCTCCGACGACTCACCGGCGGGGATCTCCTGCGCCGTCACCTGCTGGTCGGAGTTCTCGCTGTTCCACGCCTCGACGACGGCCTCGCCCCATTCGATCTCCTCGGGATTGTTCGAGTACCAGATGTCGATCGGCCCCACGCCGCCAGCGGCTTCGCCACCACCGTCGCCGCCGGTCGCCTCGGGGCTCGCGCCACCGGCGGTGTCCTCTCCGCTCTCGCCCTCACCACCGCCGCACGCCGCGAGCAGCAACAGCAGCACGGAGACCAGGACGGTCGGGACGCGGCGATGGAAGCGACGGGACATGGCGGCTCCTAGCCTTCGGGATTCCGGTTCGGCGCTGCGGACGGAGGCGCGGCGGTCGAGCCGCGGACGACGAGTCGGGCGGTGCGGAGCTCGAGCTCGCGGGGCGGCCCGCCCTCGATGCGGTCGAGAACCTCATTGCCGGCCGTCCGCGCCCACTCGTGGACGTCGGCGCATACCGAGGTGAGCAGCGGGCGGAGGAAGCCGGCGAGCGGGGCGTCCTCGAAGCCGACGACGGACACGTCCCTGCGGCACCCGCAGGCCGGCCTCGGCGAGCACCCCCATGCCCGCCATCGCCATGAGATCGTTCGCGTGGACGATGGCCGTCGGCAGCGGCGCGCCGTCGAGGAGCTGCTTCGTGGCGGCCGCTCCCCCCTCGGCGGTGAGGTCCGCGATCGCGCACCGGTCGTCCGGCAGCCCGTGGCGTCGCAGCGCCCGGCGCCAGGCCAGAGCCCGCGCCCTGGCGTGGAGGTACAGCTCCGGCCCCGAGACGTGCGCGATGCGCCGGTGTCCGAGCGCGACGAGGTGGTCGACCGCCGCCCCGACGCCGCCGTTGTCGTCAATCCAGATCCAGCCGCACGCACGGGCGCGGCCGGGCCGCCCGAGCACGACCACGGGCACGCCGAGCTCCTCGGCCCAGCCGGGCCGTGGATCGCGCCGACGCACGTCGGTGAGGACGAAGCCGTCCACCATGCCACTGCCCGCGAGCGTGCGGTACACCTGCGCCTCGTCGGTCCCCTCGGCGATGACACGGAGCAGCAGGCTCGAGCCGCGTTCGCCAGCGCCTCCCGAGCCCGGCGAGGAAGCTCGCGAAGAAGGGATCGGCGGCGAGGAGTCGCGCAGGGATCGCGTGGACGAGTCCGACCGCGAAGCCCTGGCGCGGGCGAGGGCACGGCCGCCGGCGTGCGGCTGCCACCCCAGCTGCTCGGCAGCGCGGCGGACCCGCTCGCGAGTGGCCTCGGACACCCCGGGACGGCCGTTCATGGCGTAGGAGGCGGCCGAGGACGAAATCCCCGCGGCGGTGCGACGTCCGCCAAGGTGACGGAGCGCCTCTTCGCGCTGGCCATGCGGCTTCCTCGCAAAATCCGAGAAGGGTCCTTGATCGAACTTAAGCGCCCAAGTAGGAAGGTGTCAACGCCATCGAAGCCGGGAGCCGCCATGTCCCCACCACCGGTCCGCGTCCGCTCCCTCGTCGCGCTGATGGTGCTCGCCATGAGCCTGCTCGCCGCACCGACCGGTGCCGCGGCGGCCAACGGCAGGCTCACGAACCTCGATCACCTCGAATTCCTCACCACGGAGGTCACGCCGCCAGAGCAGGCCGGGCACACGACGTACCAGCTCGATGAGGATCCCTCCATCGGGATGCTCTGGACCTACGCCGAGCCGGGGGAGGACGGGTACGTCCGGATCGGTGGTGGCACCTACGACCCCGCCACCGACACGTACGGACAGGGGGCCTACAACGCCGACGACATCAGCCGCGCCGCCGTGGTGTTCCTGCGCCACTGGCAGCAGTTCGGGGACGCCTCCAGCCGTGAGCACGCGTACGGGCTGCTCCGCGGCCTCACGTACCTGCAGACCGTCGAGGGCGAGCACCGCGGCAACGTCGTGCTGTGGATGCAGCCCGACGGCACGCTGAACCCCAGTGCCGAACCGGTGGAGCTGCCGAACCCCAGCGACTCAGGGCCGTCGTACTGGCTGGCGCGCACGATCTGGGCGCTCGGTGAGGGCTACGCGGCCTTTGCGGGCGACGACCCGGTGTTCGCCGCCTTCCTCGAGGAGCGGCTGCAGTTGGCCATCGCGGCGGTGGAGCGACAGGTCCTCGAACCGGACTACCCGCGGCTGCAGCAGGTCGACGGGCTCGCGTGGCCGGCCTGGCTCATCGCCGACGGCGCCGACGCGTCGTCGGAGGCCGTCTATGGCCTTGCCGCCTATGTCGAGGCCACCGGCGACGAGCGTGCCGAGGCGGCGCTGCGCAAGCTCGCCGAGGGCATCGCGCTCATGGGCGACGGCGACGTGCGGACCTGGCCGTTCCGGGCGCTCCTGCCGTGGGCGCAGTCCCGGACGGTCTGGCACGCCTGGGGCGACCAGATGGCCGGCGCGCTCGCGCGGGCGGGCACCCTGATGGGCGAGCCCGACTGGATCCAGGCCGCCGTCGACGAGACCGGGAGCTTCACGCCCCATCTCCTCGTGCAGAACGGCCCTGAGAACGGCTGGCTGCCCGCGCCGGCGGACCGCACCCAGATCGCCTACGGCGCCGACGCGACGCTGCAGAATCTGCTCGGCGCCCAGGACGCGACGGGCCGCGACGCGTTCACGGAGGTCGCTGCGATGGCCGCCGCCTGGTACTTCGGCAACAACCCCGCGGGTGAGCAGATGTACGACCCCGGGAGCGGGCGCACGTTCGACGGCATCAACCCCGACGGCGTCGTGAACCGCAACTCCGGCGCCGAGTCCACCATCCACGGGTTGCTGTCGATGCTGGCCCTCGACGCCCGGCCGGAGCTGGCCGAGCGCGCGCACGTCGCCTCGCGCATCGCCCAGGTGACGTGGCAGCTCGTCGAGGCCGAGGACGGCACCGTCCGCGACGATGCGACCGTCGTGACCGCCGATCCCGCCTGGACCGGCGAGAGCCTCTTCACCGGTGGCGCCTACGTCGAGCTGGGCCACGGCGGGCACGTGTCAGTGCCGGTCGACCTGCCGACCGCGGACGCCTACCACGTCATGCCGGTGTTCTGGCGGGAGCGCGCGGCCGCAGGCGTCACCCGCCACCTGCTCGACGGCCGCATGGCCGGGGCCGAACGCGCCGGTGGGGCGGGGCCGCAGGGGGTGACGCCGGAGCCGGGCTATCTCGAGGTGGGCAGCACGGACGTGGTGCGACCCGTCGGGCCCGGAGAGGTGCCCGTCGAGGCGCGCCGGTCGGGCGGTGGAGACGCGGTGCGCGTGGACGCCACGCTCGTGCAGCCGAACATCGAGTGGCTGCTGCTCGCCGGCGAGGGGGAGGCGCAGGGGCTGCTCCGCAGCTTCGACCGGCGCACCCGGTGGCAGGAGCTGCACCTCGGCGACGTGGGTGACGTGCACGCACGGTCCTACGACGATCAGGGCCGCCTCGTCAACGTCACCACCGGCGAGGACGGCGCCGTGAGGGCCCGCGTCGCGCCGGGCGGTTTCACCACCGTGTCGTCCGGCTGACGGCCCATTGCGCGGTGGGTGCACGAGCCCACCGCTGGTGGCGGGTGAGATCCGCCACCTCGCGGGGCGGGGCCGGGGACGGCACCGCCCCGCACGTCGGGTAGCATCCGCGAATGACCACCCGGTCCCCGGGGGAGCGTGACCTTCCTCCTCACGGACATCGAGGGGAGCACGCGCGTGCTGGCACGCGTGGGAGCCCGCTACCCCGAGATGGTCGCGCGGCACCGTTGGAGGGTGACGCGTGTCTCGCGGTGTTCCCCACGGCCGCTGCCGCGGTGCTCGCCGCGGTGGAGGCCCAGCGGAGGCTGGCGGTCGCGAGCGCCGCGAGCGCCGCGGGCGAGGCCGTGCTCGAGTGACGGTCGAAGCCGTAATCATCGCGGACTTGCAGGCCACACCGATGCGTGAGTCCTGGAAGAATGATCTTCGCGAGTCCGATCGCGCCGTCACCGCGAGCCTTCGCGGCTGAGGTAGTCGCCGCGATCCTCCCAGCGCTGGGCAAGGCGCCGGCAGCGACCGCCGAGACTTGACTTGGCGTATCCCGTCGGATGCAACGGGTGAGCGCAACACGTCATCGCAAGGGGCCTGGCCGCCGGGCGAGTCCGTCCGGTGCATGCACGACAGCGAATGGGACTTTCGCACCCTCCTGTGCCGACCCGGGGACTGTCGGGGAGTCATCGCTGACCTTCGGCCCTGCACCTGGCTACGGACCACGGTGCGCTACCACCAGCATCTTGATACACCGTACGAGGTTGCGACCGGCGCTCATGATCGGAGGGCATGTGCACATCACCGCATCCGCCATCTCGCTCAACGTGGCCGACGTCGAGGCATCGGCGTCATTCCTCGTCGACCACTTCGGGTTCACGCGCGACATGGGCGACGACGGGTTCGTGTCGCTGAGTCGTCCGGACGCAGGGTTCAACGTGATCTATCTGCGCACCGGTCTGCCGACATTCAGACCAGCGGCGCTCGCGGGTCGGAACGCCGACGGACTGCTGGTCGTGTTCGTCGTCGACGACATCGATGCTGAGTACGCGCGGATCGTGACCGAAGGCGTCGCCATCACCACGCCCATCGACACCGAACCGTGGGGCGAGCGCTTCTTCCAGGTCACCGACCCCAACGGCGTCGTAATCCAGCTCGTGCAGTGGATGACGGCCCCGGACGACACCTAGCGCCACGCTCCGACAGGTTGCGCTCGTCGCCGCCAGCGGCGCCGGGAAGACCAGGCGGCCTCATGCCCTCGAACGACCAGGTCGCCGACCAACCCTTCACGCGGTATCCCGCCCGTGGCGTCGTGCAGTGACCCGTCACCCGGCGTGCTCGACGCTGCGGCCACCTCGATCACCAACTCCCATAGATGGAGCGGCTGGCGACGACCACATCCGACGCCGAACTGCGACGCGGGCCCGGGCCGAATCGTCACAGCAGATGACCGCAGGCGCGCGTTCGGGATCCTGACGCTGGAGTTCTGGCTGTACGCCGCGCGACACAGCGAGACCCGGGCAGCGCTCGCCGCGGCGCGATCGGCGGATGCGCGACCGCGGCAGCCGCCGGGGCGCTTGTTCCTCACGAGCGGGGCCGGAGGTCCCTGCAACCGGGTTGCGAACCGCGGCACCCTGACCTCGGCGGAGTGGCCGTGCGGAAAGGATGCGCCGGTGGCCAGGTCGACGGGGTTCTCGGAGGACGATCTTGCGCAGTTCGCGGCTCTGTACCGCGACGAACGTGCGAGTGCGGCGCTGTATCGCGAGCTCGCGGGTCTGAGCGCGGAGCACGCCGCACTGCTCGAGGAGCTCGCGGCGACCGAGGAGCGCCACGCCGATCACTGGGACGGGCTGCTGCGGGCGGAGGGTCGGACGCCGGAACCGGCGCCGATGCCCTGGCGTCACCGGCTGCTGGTGTGGCGGGCGCGTCGTTTCGGAGTCGATCATGCGCTTCCCGCCGTGATCCGTGGTGAGGCGGCCGCTCGTGACCGCTACCGCGCCAACCCGTACGCGCCGGACCGCATGGCCGAGGAAGAGGCCGGCCACGGTCGCGCCCTGGCCCTCGCGTCGCACGACAACGTCGGCGAGGGGCTGGCGCTGGCCGACGCACGACACCGGATCACTGCCGGTGGAGCCCTGCGTGCCGCCGTGTTCGGCGTCAACGACGGCCTGGTGTCGAATCTGGCCTTGATCATGGGCGTGGCCGGCGGCACGACCGATCCCGCGGTCATCGTGCTCGCCGGGGTCGCCGGCCTCGTCGCCGGCGCGGGCTCGATGGCGGCGGGCGAGTGGGTCAGTGTCCGGTCTCAGCGCGAGCTGTACGAGCGCGAGCTGTCGGTCGAGCGCTGGGAACTGGAACAGTTCCCCGATGACGAGTGCCACGAGCTCGAGCTGATCTACCGGGGCAAGGGCATGCCCGCCAAGCTCGCCGCGGCGGTGGCCAAGCAGATTATGACCGATCCCGATGTGGCGCTGGACACGCTCGCACGTGAGGAGCTCGGCCTGAACCCCGGCGATCTCGGGTCACCATGGGCAGCCGCCGTGTCGTCATTCGTCGCGTTCGCTCTCGGCGCGCTGGTCCCTCTGGTGCCGTTCCTGTTCGCTGTGGTCGGGACCGGAGCCGTCGTCGCCTCCGCCCTGATGTCGGCGCTGGCACTGGCCGGCGTCGGCGCGATCCTGTCGGTCTTCACTGGCCGGCCGGCATGGCGGTCCAGCCTGCGCATGGTGCTCATCGGCGGCGGTGCGGCCGTGGTGACCTATCTGATCGGCGCGCTCGTGGGCGTCACACTCGACTGACCGTCGATCCGGCCCCGGGCCATCATGCGATCGCTCCATTGTCCCGCCCCGATGCAGTCACCACGACAGGAGCGGTGGGCACGGCGCACCGCCCGCCACGCTGGGGACGCCCCGCAACCGCGTCGGCGGTCCGGTGACGATCGTGTCACGGCTGACGTCCGCGTGTGGCGCCGGTCGCGGCTGAGGGCTCCGAGGGGTGCGTCGCCGCCGTGGGACCGCTCGCGCCGCCGGCGGCGTCCGCGTCATTGTCGAGGGCCGGCAGCTCCGCGTCCGTGCACCATATGCTGGGACGTAGCCACGGAGCGTCCGACGGCCGCATGCGGCGGGCGCCGACGGCCAGCCAGCCGGCGGCGATGACGGCGATCGTGACCCACAGGGCGGTCTCGCCGGGGTTGGGTCGCGGCACGAAGGCGAGGTTCATGCTCAGCAGTGCCAGCGCCAGGGTCACTTTGAGGCACAGCAGGACGCCCGCCAGCGCCGAGCCGGCGACGTGGCCGCGCCACAGCATGATCCCGGCGGTCAGCAGCAACGGCAGCACGAACGCGAGATCGAGGATGTGGACGGCGCTGGCGATGTCATAGGTCTGCCGCCCCGCGGGAAGACCGCCGGGGATGGCCGGCGCGATCATCGCCAGCCACATGCCGGCGAACAGCACGGCCACCGCGATGAGGAACACCCCCAGCGAACGCCGTGGCGCCTGCGCGAACGCGGCCGACACCACGTCCATGCGCAGCCGCAGCACGCCGTCGAGCAGCCCGAAGGATGCCATCCCCATCACGGCGACATACAGCAGGAACGCGTCGGTGAACGGCGCGAACGCGTACATGACGTACGAGTAGGCGTAGTACAGCAGCAGACCCGCCCACAGCAGATGCGCGCGCAGTGACCCAGCCCGCGCCCGCACGCCCGCCCAGACAAGCAGCGGCACCGTCATCAACGTCAGCAGATCCTGGCCACGCAGCACATCCGGCAGCGTCGGACGGACCCCGGGTGCCGCCCGGTACGGCGTGTCGGACAGCAGCCCGAACGCGGTCGCGCCGACCAGCACGACCGCCAGCACGACCGAGTACCCGATCGGCAACGGACGGCCGCTCGACCGGCCACCGTGCGGCACCGCCTGGGGGGTGGCCGGCACTGTCACGACGTTGACGTCGACCTTTGACGCGCGCATCATTCCCACACCTCCGCGCCACGCTCCGGTGCCCACCATCGTTGACGTTTCGACCCCGGGGCAGGGACGGCGTTGGTCCCCCGGGTCTGCAGCGAACGTCCCGTCACAGCACTGACCGCCGGAGAGGCCACAGGCCTTGCCAACCTGGTGGTCGACCGCAGCCACGTACTACGGTGAGCATCCCAGCGACAAGAACGAACAAGGAGGCGGCAGCGCCGGTGACGGAACGTCCGACGACCGCGAAGGAGTGCCCCATGCGCCGAGTAGTCGTGTCCGAGTGGATGAGCCTGGACGGGGTCGTGCAGGCACCCGGGGCAGCTGACGAGGACTGCACCGACGGCTTCCCCCACGGCGGCCGGCACATGCCCTACTTCGACGACGGGTCACGTGCGTGGGTGGTCGAGGGCCTCACCGTTCGACGGCGACGTCCCAACCGCGCTGGTCGCACGGTAGGGCAGCGCCGCAGCCGCGTCGACCATGCATCAGTCGAGGGCCTGGGCTCGTCCCACGAGCAGGACATCAACGTCGTAGTCGTCGAGCATCTCATCCGTCGTCACGATCGGGATTCGCAGCTGCTGTGCCTGCGCAACGAGCATGCGGTCGAACGGATCTCGATGGTGAGGCGGCAGCGCGGCGACCGCCAGCGCATGGGAATGCTCGATGCCCAGCGGCGTGACATCGAGCTCGCGGAACACGTGTGGGACGTAGCGCTCGGGCGGCTCGGGCAACGGCAACCTGTCGAGTCCGTACTTGATCGCGATCTCCCACGAACTGGCGGCCGAGACAAGCACCTCATTGTCGGCGTCCTCGAGCACGCCGGCCACCTCTCCAAGCCGCTCCGGGTCCACCGCCGCCCACAGGAGCACGTGGGTGTCGAGCAGGAGTCTCACCGTTCGAAGGCCTCCAGCAGCTCGTCGGGCAGCGGCGCATCGAAGTCGTCTGGCACGACGAACCGTCCGCGGTCGAACCCGAGCCGGCGGCGTGCCCGACGGACGGGAGGAACGAGGCGCGCGACATCACGGCCCCGGCGAGTGATCGTGATCTCCTCACCTGCGGCAACGCGGCGCAGCAGCTGACTGAGGTGCGTCTTGGCCTCGTGAACCCCAACAGACGTAGTCATACGACTTAGTCCACTCACCCGGGCCAGTCAGCGGCGCGCCAGCCGCCGTCTGGACACTGCCGTGAGGCGAGGGCCGCGGCGCGATCGCGTCGCACGCTGCCGAGGTGAGGCGAGGGAGCGGTGTCGCTGTATCACCTCGATGACACGCCGACAGCGGCGGGGTGTGGTATCCAGCACCTGACACGATGCCGTCAAGGTCCCACGCCGCCCACACCGCGCTGGATGGAGCGATGGCGCGATGACCACCAATCGTGACCCAGCCGTGATCCGGGTCGAATCTCCCCCTGAGGCACGCGCGACCCACCGCCTGCCGGTCGGACGCTCGATCGTGGGGCGCGACCCCGCCGCGGGGGTGGCGATCGCCTCCGAGTACGTCAGCCGGCGTCACGCCGAGCTCCACTGGGACGGAGATCGCGTGAGCGTCCGCGACCTCGGGTCGCAGAACGGCACGCACGTCAACGACCGACCGGCAACCGACTGGGTCGATCTGTCGGACGGCGACGTGATCCGGTTCGGGCCCGTCGAAGCGGTCGTCGAAGTGCCCGCTGCCTCCACCCGAAGCGGACTGTCCGCCACACGTGATCAGATGGGAGCGGACGACCTGCCCGCCGCGCCGCGTGATGCCCCTGTCGCCACGGCACGAACCGTACCGCTGTCACAGGTCCCGATCTTCGTCAGCCACAGTTCCGAGGACAAGACCGCGGCGCGCATGATCGCCGACCACCTCCGCCGCCGCGGGTGGAACGTGTGGATCGACGAGGCAGGCATCGCCGGGGGCAAGGAGTGGCACGGCGAACTCATGCGCGCCCTCGAAGCGGCCTGGATCGTGCTGCTCGTCGTCAGCTTCCACTCCATGCGCAGTCGGTGGGTCATCCGCGAGGTCCAGGCAGCGGACCGTCTCGGGCTGAAGGTCATACCCGTGGTCGTAGACGATGCCCCGTATCCGGACGAGTTGAGAATGATCCTCAGCGGCGTCCAGCAACTGCCGCTCACTGAACGCCGCGACGCCGCACGCCGGAACCGGCAGCTGGCAGGCCTCGACGATGCACTGTTGCTCGCCGCCCGAGCCGGTCGAGAGGGCAGACCGGGCAAGGTTCTCATCGCCATCGGCTCGGTCATCAGCGCGATCGGGGCCATCGGATGCATCGTGGGATTCGCCCTGTTCGCCTACCTGGGGTTCGCCGAGGTGAACGACCCGTCGATAGGTGGTGGTGGGATCCCTCCGCCGTTCATCGGCTGGGGCGTGTTCGCCGCGTCCATCGTCGTCGTCGGTGTCGGGCAGGCGTTGAGGCGAGCGGGCCTGAAGAAAGGCATCTGAGCTCCCACGCCCGTCGTCGACGGCGACCGCGCCAACCCTGACGCATCCGAATCGGGCGCATTGCGCCCTGCTCCCACGTCGGCGGACGACGGCAGAGGGACTTTCGTGATTCACTGCAGCACGCGCAACCAGCCGTGGCTGGGCGAGGAGGCAGGCGATGAAGGTGTATCTGTCATCGACGCTCCGCGATCTCGCCCACCATCGTGCAACGGTCGACACAGCCTTGCGCCGCCTGGGCCATGACGTCATCGGCATGGAGCAGTGAGTTCGAGGCCGCGATCGAGCCCCCGGCCAAGCCGGTGCTCGCCTTTCTGCTCGATCCCGAGGCACCGTGGCCACCCTCGCAGATGGACGCCTTCGGCCACGACGAGTCCCCAGCCGAGAGGCCGGGCGACGCCATCCAGCGGTTCCGCGTCGACATCGGCGGCGAGTACCTCGCCGGCGTGTTCAAGACGCCGGAAGATCTGGCCAGCCATGAGGCGCCTCGTGTTCCGGGACGGTGGTGGGCGGTTCGCCGGGATGTCGACGCCAGCCGCTGTGGTCGACGGCCTGGTCGGAGGCGCACGACGTGCTCTCTGCGTTCGGACGCGCGTTGGCCAAGAAGCGCGCGTCGCAGGATGTCGATGCGGAGATCGATCGGCAGATCGACATCTGGTACGAGGTCGTCAGCAGTCCGCAGTGGGCGAACGCGGGGGGCGAGCAGGCTCTCAAGGTCGGTGTCCGTGTGCCGCTCCTGAGAGCCTGGCTCGAAGACCGCTGGATCGACCGCTGCATCCGGATCGACGAGGGCGGGCTCACCATGAGCCAGGTGCAGCAGATCGTCGACTCGCTGCTGCCCGACGTACCGGTTGAACGACAACGGACCGACGCCACCGGCGACGTGATCGCCTATGACCTCCACGTCGTCGACCGCGACGCGTTCGCACTCGAACTCGCCCGTGACTGGGTACGGTCCGGACTTCCGCGCACGCCGATCCTGTGAGCCGGAGATCACCCGCAACCCGCACACCGCGGCCGCTGGTTGGCGTGATGTGACTGGAGTGGCGCGGCATGGTGACCCGCCTACCCCGGCCGTGATATCCGAGTGAGATCCGCGGTGGCGGCGGCTACGCCCCCTGGCCGCTGATGTTCACGAGCCAGTCGATCCCGAACCTGTCGGTGAGCATGCCGAACTTGTCGCCCCAGGGCGCCTGCACGAGCGGCTCGCGAACGGTCCCTCCCTCCCCCAGCTGCTCGAAGTAGCCGGCGAGCAGCGCGTCGTCGTCGCCGCTCAGCGAGATGCTGATCGTGCTGCCCGGCTGAAGCTCCATGCCGGCCGGCGAGTCGGCGCCCATCAGCGTCATGTCGTTCTCAGCCTCGAGCTGGGCGTGCATGATCTTGTCGTCATCGCTCGGGTCCGAGGACATCCCGAACTCCTTGAACGTGTTCATCGTCAGCTCACCGCCGAAGACGGATTGGTAGAACTCCATCGCCTCGCGGGCATCGCCGCGGAAGGTCAGGTACGGATTCAGTCGGCTGGCCATGGGATCCTCCGGATGTGTGCGCGTATGCACAGTGATCGACGACACACGATCGCACAGATCATCGGTCGCGGCGAGATCGTGCCCGCGCTCGACAGCGGCGCCGGCGGACATGGCCGGGATGCGTCGTCAGCAACTCGGTCTGCGTGAGCATCTCCCGCGCCTCGTCGGCGAGGAGGTCGATCGCCCGAACGTCAGCGGCGCGTCGGCGGCACGGCGCAGCAGCGGCGTGAACTGGGCGGCGACGAGCTCCTCGAAAGCCGACAGGTCGCGACGGTCGAGCACCAGTTGGTCGGTGAGCACGGCCATGGCGTCGTCGAAGGCCCGCTGGTGGCGAAGACGTCATCGACGCTGGTGACGATGCCGTCGGCGCCCCGACGCACCGCGTCGGTGATCTGGTCCTCCGTGGTCGCGCGCGCGAACAGCGTCACGTCGACCTGCTCGTCGGCGTGCTGCAGCAGCGTGGCGAGGTGCACGTTCGAGGTGGCGGGCCGGCTCATGGCCAGAGCGCCGACGTACCCCTCGCCGGTCGCGCCGTCCAACCACATCGCGTCGCCGACTCGAATGCGACGCCGGTGCCCGAAGGCGCCCCGAGGTTGCCGAAGACCATCGTCTGCGCGACGACGGCGGTTGAGGTCGTGCGGGATGCGGTGGTGCTCCCGGTAGGTCACGGCGTCGTAGGCGGGGTCGTGGTGGTGTTGGGCACCGTCTGTCCACCGACGTCGGCCCGCTGCCACCACGTCATCGCCTCCAGGAACCGCCGGTTGATGCGCTCGAAGTCGCCGTGCAGGTCCGCGATCGCCGGATCGGCGCGCAGGTCGGCGTAGCGGGCGGCTGCGGCCTCGGCCAGCGCAGGCTCGGCCGCGTCGGTCGGCACCTGCTCGCCGACGGCGGCGACGAGGCCGTCGTCGGCGAGCCCGGCGATGATCGACCTGGCAGCATCGGGGCCGTGGCCATCTTCTTGAGCACGACGGCGTTGAGCACGGCGTAGCGGTCGTCGTCGCGCGCGTCGATGGTCACGTCGCGTGGTCCTGCGCCGCCGTCGCTCAGAAGACCCGGTCCTTCGACCGACGCGGATCGGCGTCGTCCGGGAACGGCAGGTAGCCGGCTCGAGATCGGCGACCGCGTCGTCGGCAGCGACATCCTGGCGTGCGGCCTGTGCTGGTGGTGCCGGCCGGGGCGACCACTGGGAATGCACCGAGCGCAGGTTCATGGTCGGCGGTTGCGTGTTCGGCCCGCCGCTGGCCGGTGCGCGGACCGAGGCCGTGCGCGTCCCGTTCGCCGACGTCAGCCTCGGTGTGCTGCCGGACGGGGTGCGGTCGGACCGTGCGGTGCTGCTGACCGACGCACTGCCGACCGGGTACGCGGCGGCACGACGGGCCGACATGCGACCTGGTGATGTCGTCGCCGTCATCGGTGTCGGACCCGTCGGGCAGATGGCCAACCTGGCCGGCCAGGCCTGCGGTGCGGCGGCCGTGGTCGTCTCGGAGCCACGTGCCGAACGCCGTGTGATGGCCGACCGCCTGGGCGGCATCGGTTCGGACCCCGACGAGCTGGATCGGCTCGTGCACGATCTCACCGCAGCTGCGGAGCGGACGCCGTCATCGACGCCGTCGGTGGCGACGGACCACTGGGCGCGGCGTTCGACCCGTCAGCCGTGATCACCGATGTCGCTCGAGGTTGCCGTGCAGGCCTATCGCGCCTTCGAGTCCGGCTCTAGCATGAAGACGCTGCTCGCAGGTGGTCGCTGACGGCGAGGATGGGAGGCGACGGTGCCCGAGCAGAAAGGTTCCGTCATGGCCGCGGCGGACCCCGTTGCGGTGCCGACCGACGCCGTGCCCGCACTGCGCGCAGCGGCCTCTGTCGCCGAGGTCGATGCCGTCCTCAACGCCGCGCTACAGCGCCTCGAGGCTCCCACGTTGCCGACGACGCACCTGCTCCGCGACAACGGTGACGACACATCGGTCGTCCGCCTGCGGGTCGACCCCCAGCACGAGCCGGCGTTCGGGCAGCAGGTGCGCGCCGGCCAGGCCGCGCTCGGCGCGATCTGCCTGCTGGGCTGCTCGGAGACGGAGGAGGTCGCGACTGCTAGCAGAAGAACGCAGCCGAGCTGATCCCCGTGCACCACAAGACGCTGCGGTACCGCCTCGACAAGACCGAGGAACTGACGGGGCTCGATCTCACGCGCCACTCCGAGCGACTGCGCGCGTCCATCGCGCTGGACCTCCTGGCGTTGCACGACGACTGATGGGCGTGTGCCGGGCCGAGGTCACCGCCGACGCCGGCGAGATGATCCGAGAACGTGTCGATCAACTGCTGGAACGCGATCCGTCGATCCTCGCGGCGCGCCCGCTGTTCCGGGGGTGGATGGCACTTGTGGCTCCCCAACGCGGCGGTCGCCTGTGAGCGGCCACGCGGGCGCGTGACACGGATGCGACCCGACGCAGCCGACCGCGGCGACCGATGGGATCTGCGGCGCGCACGCGACGGTGTCGGGCGTGCGCTGGCCGCGAGCCCGGTGGTGTGGCGGGGCGCAATCGCCGCCGTCGGCATCGTCGTGCTGGTGGCCGCGCGCTCAGGGGTGACCGAACTGTTCGACGAGATCGTCGGCGTCACGCTGATCGCGATCGCGGTGCTCGAGCATGCGCCGCGCCTCGTTGGAGGGCATCGTGCACCCTGGTGGCGCAGCGGGCTCACGGCGGCGGCGGGAGTGGCCATGGTCGCGTGGCCGTCCGAGACGTCGCAGTCGGTGGGGCTGGTGGCTGCCGCGCTGATCGCCACCTACGGTGCCGTCAAGTCGGTGCAGGCGTTCGGATCAGCGGCACGTGAACGGCGGTATGACCGGCTGGCCCGAGGTGTGCTGACCGTGGCGCTGGCGATCGTCGTCGCGCTGTTCCCCGAGGCGACCGTGCGCGTCGTGGTGGTCGGCACCGGCCTGTTGTGGATCTTCCGCGCATCGCTCGTGGCGGCGGCGATCGGACGCGCCGACACGATGACCGCCGCGGCGTCCCGCGCCGACGCACCGCCACGCGGACGGCTGCCCGGCCACCTGACCGCGCGGCAGATGGGTCAGGTCGACCGCGACCGGATCGACGCGACGTTGTTCTTCGACGGCGACGACGGGCGCCGGCGGCTGTTCCGCTTCGCCATCCTCATGGCGTTGTCGACGGCCCTCGCCACGTTCGGCGTCGCCGCCGACTCCACGGCCGTCGTCATCGGCGCGATGCTGATCGCACCGCTCATGACGCCGATCCTCGCCACGGCGTCGGCGGTGTTGCGCGGGTGGACGGCTGGGGCGCTGCGCTCGGGCGGCATCGTGCTGGTCGCGACGGTCGCGGCGGTCGCGCTGGCCTATGTGCTCACCGGCTTCGTGCCCGACCTGCCGACCGTGGTCGCGAACGACGAGGTGACGTCACGTACGGCTCCGAACCTGCTCGATCTGGCCATCGCGGTCGCCGCCGGAGCTGCCGGTGCGTTCGCCGTGAGCCGCTCCGACGTCTCCGAGGCGCTGCCGGGCGTGGCCGTAGCGATCGCCCTGGTACCGCCGCTCGCCGTGACCGGGGTGACGCTCTACGCGGGCAGCTACGAGCAGGCGGCGGGCGCCATGCTGCTGTTCGTCACAAACCTGACGGCCATCGTGGCGATGGCCAGCGCGGTGTTCCTGCTCACCGGATACGTCGACTGGTCCCGGCTCCTGCGCGAACGCCGGCGTGTGCGCACCTCCTATGCCACCGTTGCGACCGGTGTCGTCCTGCTGCTGATCCCCCTGGGCCTGACGACGAAGGGGCTGATCGACGACGCGGCGGCACTGCGGGCATCCCAGCGCGCGGCCAGCGCGTGGCTCGACGGCACCGACGGCATCAGCGTGGCGGCGCTCGAGGTGGAGGGCGACCGGGTCAGCATCACCGTGCACGGTGCGGGCACGCCACCGGCGCCTGAGGTCCTGCACGCCAGGCTGGTCGAGGAGCTCGATCGCGAGGTCGTCGTCGAGATGCGGTTCGTACCGGAGGTCGTGCACGTCATCGGAGGAGACCGCCCCTGACGGACACGGCATGGCTCCGACGGCGGTCGCCGGGGCTCCCGCGAAGGTGACGGCCACGGCGTCGGTGTTCGCCGGTGGGTCCTCGATCCGACCGGCGAGGAGCAGGTGCTCCGGCTGCTCAACGACGCGCAGGGTGACCAACGCGCCGGGTGGCCACATCAGGCGGTGGCGATGACCGTCCTGAAGGTGTTGGGGATCAGGTACGACCCGTCGGGTCGGCGGTAGGGGGCGGCCGCCGCTCCGATCGCGTCCCGCACCGCGTCGAGCCCGGCGACGTGCGCCGCCTCCGAGTGCTGCAGGTCCGACAGGAACGCCTCGATCAGCATCTGGCGGTCGTGCAGGAGCAGCGGCGTGTCGACCAGCCGCGCGTCGGTCGGCGTCAGTTCGACATCGCGCATCAGCCCCTCGACTGCGCCGGGGCCGGACCAGTCCGGCACGGACGGGTGGTCGTCCTCCGGCTCGTCGGGCGCATCGGCGTCGTTGGGCACGAGCGCGCGGACGGCATGGTCGATGTCCAGCACGTGCCGGTCCTCGCGGGGACCCCACACGCACACCCCGACGCTGCCGCCTGGCTCGACGACCCGCGCGATCTCCGCGAGCGCGTCCACCGGATCGTCGGCGAACTGGATCGCGTTGATCGCGACGACGACATCGAAGCTGGCCGCCGCCCACGGCAGCCGTTCCATGCCCCCGAGGCGGACATCGGCCTCGGGCACCCGCGCCCGCGCGAGCTCGACCATCCGCTCGGCGGCGTCGATCCCAGCCACGACAGCGCCGCGGTCAGCCGCCATGCGCAGGAACCACCCCGGCCCGCACGCAACGTCCAGCAGCCGCGTGCCGCGCGTTACCGCCGCTGCGTCGAGCAGCACATCCCAGACCGGCGCGCCGAGGTCCGCCCACCAGCGGTCGTAGTCGTCGGCGGCCGCGCTCCACGCGGCGCCGTGTCCGGTCCCGGGACCGACGTCCATGTCCTCGGCACGGTCCTCGTGCCCGGTGTGTCCGTCGTCGTCCACGGTTTCGTCCGGCTGCGTCATGAGGAGCCGCATTCTTCCACGCACGCGTGCGGCGTCACGCGCGTGTCTGGCGGCAGATCGCGACCTTGGAGGCGTGGGTGCGCGAGTGGGGCGCGGAGGCGGACGAGCTCGCGCTCGTCGTCGGCGCCGACGACTTCGCCGAGCGGCAGGCGAGGCGCGGTCGACGCGGCCCGCGGGGTCTGCTGCGCCGGTACCTCATCACCCGCCGCCCGCGCCTGACGCTCGTGAGACGAGGCGGGTGTGCGGGCACGGCGTCGACCCCCGACGCGCGCATGCGGTGTGCGGCGCCCGCCTGCGGCCTGCGATGGCAAGGGACGGGATGCGCCATTTCCTACGTTTCGGGGTCGCCACGGCGGGTGGTGGAGTATCGTCACGGCGTGAGGGTGCCCCCGGCTGGGGTCAGCCGGCCGTGGGTCGGACGGCCTGGAGGTGGCGGGATGGAGCACATGGCGGATGTCGTGCTGGTCGGCGTCGGGACCGGCGGCGAGGATCTGGCACTGCGGCTGTTGGGCGCCGGCGTTGATGTGGTCGGCGTCGAGCCGAACCTGATCGGTGGTGAGTGCGCCTACTGGGCGTGCCTGCCGTCGAAACTGATGATCCGCGCCGCGAACCTGC
This sequence comes from Euzebyales bacterium, assembly GCA_036374135.1. Classification (NCBI taxonomy): domain Bacteria; kingdom Bacillati; phylum Actinomycetota; class Nitriliruptoria; order Euzebyales; species Euzebyales bacterium. The sequence continues at coordinate 21,008 of DASUUK010000076.1, read as the reverse complement.
TGCAGGAGGCGCGCCGCGTCAACGGCGTTGCCGGGCGGGCCGAGGTCACGCCCGACTGGGAGCTCCTGGCGACACGGGTGCGGCAGGAGGTCACCGGCGGGTGGGACGACTCCGCGGCCGTCGCCCGGTTCCAAGACCGCGGCGGCACGCTCGTCCGCGGATACGGCAGGCTCACCGGTCCGGGCACCGTGGCCGTGGGCGACGACACCTACACCGCCCGCCATGGGGTGGTGCTCGCGACGGGCTCACAGCCGGCGATCCCCACCATCCCCGGGCTCGACGACGTCGGCTACTGGACAACGCACGATGTGATCCAGGCCGAGAGGCTGCCCACCTCGGTCATCGTGCTCGGCGGCGGCACGGTGGGCTGCGAGCTGGGGCAGGTGCTGGCCCGGTACGGCGCCGCGGTCACCATCGTCGAGCAGCACGATCGGCTGCTGCCGGCCGAGGAGCCCGAGGCGTCGGACATCGTCGCCGCGGCGCTGGCGGGCGAGGGCATCGCCGTGCACGCCGGATCTCCGGTCCAGAAGGTGTCGGCCGGCGACGGGCAGATCGCGGTGACCACCGGCGACGGGACGGTGCGTGCCGAGCGGCTGCTGGTCGCCACAGGCAGGACGATCGACGTCGCCGCCCTCGGCCTCGACACGGTCGGCGTGGACCCGGCGGCCGGCCATGTCCCCATCGACGGGCGGTGTCGCGTCGCCGACGGCGTGTGGGCGCTGGGCGACGTGACCGGCGCGGCCATGCTCACCCACATGGCGCTGCACCAGGCGGCAATCGTCGCCGACGACATCCTCCGGCTCGAGCCCACCGCCGCCGACGACCGGCCACCCCCGCGGGCGACATTCACCGATCCAGAGGTCTGCGCGGTGGGCTTGACCGAGGCCGCAGCCCGCGAGCAGGGCCTCACGGTGGACGTCGTCGTCAAGCAGGTGCCCGCCACCTTCCGAGGGTGGCTGCACGGACCCGGCAACGCCGGCGTCCTCAAGCTGGTCGTCGACCGCGACGAGCGCGTGATGGTCGGCGCGACCGCCGTCGGCCCCGAGGCCGGCGAGACGCTGGGCATGCTGGCGCTGGCCGTCCATGCCCGGCTACCGCTCGACACCCTCCGCAGCATGATCTACGCCTTCCCGACCTTCCACGGCGGCATCGGCGAGGCCATCGGCGCCTACGCCCGCGGGCTGGTCACCGTCCTCGACCCGGGCTCCCAGCCGCTGGTCACCTGACCGGCCGCAGCCCGCGCACCAAGCAAGGACCACCGATGACGACGATGACCGATGGCTCGACGCAGCCGGTGCTGCTGCTGTTGGCCGACATCAGCGGCTACACGCAGTTCATGATCGAGCACGACGCGGCGCTGCGGCACAGCCAGACAATCATCGGCGAGCTGCTGGAGAGCCTGATCCGGCAGATCGACGTGCCGCTGCGGCTCTCGGCGGTCGAGGGTGACGCGCTGTTCCTGTACGCGGTCAAGAGCGGCGACGCCGATATCTGGCGCCGGCGCGGCGCCAGCCTCGTGGACCGTGTGCGCGGACTGTTCCGCACGTTCGCGCAACGGCTCGTGGAGATCGGCGCCTACTCGGTCTGCAACTGCAACGCCTGCCGCGTCGTCGGCGACCTCAAGCTGAAGATCGTCGCACACTCCGGCGAGGCGCTGTTCACACAGGTCGGCCAGCGCCCCACGCTGTCGGGTCCGGACGTGATCACGCTGCACCGGCTGGCGAAGAACTCGGTCCGCGAGAAGCAGTACTTCCTCATGACCGAGTCGGCCTACCGCGATCTGGGAGCGCCCGGCGGGGACCGCGTGATCGAAGGTACCGAGGTGCTCGACACGGGCACGTTCACGACGTACACGGTGGTGCCCGAAGTCACGGTGCGCGACGACCCGGCGTTCATCCGGTCACGGTTCTCCGACGACAACGCCGCGGTGCAGATCCTCCGCGACGAGGTCACCCGTGAGTACACCGCCGTCGCCCGCGACCCCGATCGCGGCTATCACTTCAACACCGGCCGGACGGCGCTGTCGACCAACGGCTACGACGAGGCGTGGCTGGACGGACTACCCGACGACGTGATCGCGTCGTTCGCCGGGACGGGCAACCCGTTCGCGATGGGCATGCCCACGGAGGGTGAGTACGTGGTCGACATCGGCTCGGGCGCGGGTCTCGACACGCTGATCGCGGCACGGGCGGTGGGTCCGGCCGGCCATGTCATCGGCGTCGAGATGACCGAGGCGATGCTCGACAAGGCGCGCGCCGGCGCCACGACGGCCGGGTTCGACACGGTCGAGTTCCGCGCGGGCTTCTCGGAGTCGCTGCCGATCTCCGACGGCTGGGCCGACCTGGTGGTCTCCAACGGGTCGGTGAACCTGTCGCCGAACAAGTCGCTGGTGTTCGAGGAGATCTTCCGGGTGCTGCGGCCCGGTGGACGGCTGCAGATCGCCGACATCACCGTCGAGCGGGAGATCCCGGAGGACGCCAAGCGCGACATCGATCTGTGGACCGGGTGAATCGCAGGGGCTCTGCTGGAGGCAGAGCTCAAGGCCACGGTCGTGGCCGCCGGGTTCACGGACTTCGAGATCACGTGGAGCGCCAACATCTTCGAGGGTGCCGCCAGACCCCGCAGGGAGGTGGCCGAGTTCGGCACGCGTGGGGTCAACTTCCGCGCCCGCAGGCCCCGGTGAGCACGGCGCAACCCTCCTCGGCAGCCGGCCTCGAGCACGACCATCGCGGCCGCTCAGGCCGCGCACCGCGAACACCGACAGGCCGGGACGTGTCCGGCGGCCCACTCGGACGTCTGGCGGACAACGAGCAGTGGCCGGTCCCGCACGCCGTAACCCGGACCGACCAGCGGGAGGGTGGCGGTGCGTAGCCGTCGGCGGTCCACGCGGCCATGCCGCCGGCCCGGTGCGGTTGACCTCCCGCAGGTGCAGGAAGTAGCGCGCTCGCGCGCGCCGGCTCGTCACCACGCGACGCACCGGCACCTATGTGCACTACCGGCTGGCATCCGAACGTGTCGACGACCTGTGGGCCGCCCTGCGGGACGTGGCCGCCACGCCCCTCGACGGACTCGGCGCACTGGCGCGCGCCTACCTCGGCGACCGTGGGCAGCTCGAAGCGATCGTCGGGGCTTCGACACCCGTGCGCCCGATGCCGTCCGGTTCGGCAACGCACTCCACCGTGCCGGCCCCGATGTCACCGTCCGACCGCCACGGCACTCCGCGCCCGTCCCGGTCACGCCGCCTCCATGCTCAGCCCGGCGGGCTCAGCGTGCCGGGATCATGAAGCCATCGAAGAAGGCAGCCAGCTCGGCGTGGGCGTCGAGTGGCAGGACGTGCGCGACGTGCTGGTCCGGGCGGACGACGACCACGCAGCCATGGTCGCGGTCGATGCCGCGCCGGTCGTAGATGTCTGTGTCGCTCCGCACCACGGGGTCGGTGCACCTGCGCAGGTCGGCGCAGAACACCTTCTGGTAGTCAATGAGCCCGTACCGACCCTTGCGGGGCCGGAGAAAGGTGGGCACCGCCGCGACGGCGAGCTCGCGATGGTCCTGCTGGAACACAGCCCGGACGTCGATCACCGCATCACTGTCCGCTCCCGGTGGCGTGTAGCGCCCGACAGGCGAGTCGGGTGCGCCGCCAAGGTACGCACACAGGCGCTGGATGGCCGACGACGGGTCGTCGGGATCGGCGGCGCCGGCGAACGCGAAGACGCGCCATCGGCCGTCCGCCTCGACGGTGTGACCGAGGTGGACCGGTCTGGCGTCCGCGAGACGGATGACCGGCGCCGAGTGGAAGCGCATGCCGATCTCGAAACCCGCGGCCAGATGCTGGTACGTCAGCTCCGCGGAGATGATCGACGGGTGATAGCGAATCGCCGTCCCGGCGGTGAACCGGCCCTGCTGGACGAAGTAGCGCTGGAACTCGGCCGGATCGACGCCGTCGCCATCGTCATCGACTGAGGTCTTCGGCCGCGCGCTGAACATCGCGGCGAACTCCCGATCGAACTCGATCAGCTCGCGCGCGACGGTCTGCCGTTCCGCGGAGTACGTGTGCAGCAGCTGTGGCGAGCACCGCCCGAGGATGACCGACGCCAGCTTCCACCCCAGGTTGAAGCTGTCGCGCATCGACACGTTCATGCCCTGGCCGGCCTTCGGGCTGTGGGTGTGGCAGGCGTCCCCCGTGATGAAGACGTGTGGCAGCCGGGTGTCGATCTCATCGGCCGGGACGTCATCGAACCGGTCGCAGAGCCGTTGGCCGATCTCATAGACCGACCACCAGGCGATCTCGTGCACCTCCAGCGTGTAGGGGTGCAGGATCCGCTGCGCTGCGGCGATGAGGTGGTCGGCGGTGATGTTGCGGTTCGCGACCCGCTCGTCCTCCTTGAGCTCGTCGAGCTCGATGTAGAGGCGGACCAGATAGCCACCTTCCCGCGGGATGATCAGGACGTTGCCCTCGTTCGCCGAGTGGATGACGCTCTTGAGCCGGATGTCGGGGAAGTCGGTCACTGCGAGCACGTCCATCACGCCCCACGCCTGGTTGGCCGAGTCGCCGTGGAGGGCCAGGCCGAGGGCCCTGCGCACAGTGCTCCGCGCGCCGTCGCATCCGACCACGTAGCGCGCCCGAACGGTCTCGACCTCCCCTTCATGTTGAGGGTCACGGCGCTCGAGCGTGGCGGTCGCCGCGTATCCGCCCTCCCCCGCATCTGATGCGCCGTCCCCGACGGATGACGTGGGCCCGATCGCAAGGTCGAGCAGACGCCGCGAGTAGTCGGGTGCAAGCCGGGTCGGCGCGTTGCGCATGACGTCGAGGAAGAAGTCGTGCACCCGTGCCTGGTTGAGGATGACGTGCGGGAACTCCGACAAGCCGTCCTCGACGTCCTGGATCCTGCTGCTCCGCGCGATCCGGGTCGGATCCCGCTCGTCCGGCTTCCAGAACACGGTCTCGTTGACCCAGTAGGCCTCCCTGAGCACCCGCTCGCTGAAGCCGTAGGCGCCGAACATCTCCAGCGTACGACAGGCGATGCCGTCGGCCTGACCCACCAGCAGTCGCCCCGGCTTCTGCTCGACGATCCGCGTCCTGATCGACCCGAACTGCGCGAGCTGCGCGGCCAGTGTCAGTCCCGCGGGACCACAGCCGACGATCAGGACGTCCACCTCGTCGGGGAGGCCGTCGGGCCGTCCCGCCCCATCATCGGGCGCCGATGCTTCCGCGACCGCCGGATCGCCGGACCTGAACCCGTTCAGATGGAACTGCATGGCCTCCGTCCTCCCTGGCTTGGCGTCAGCGCGCACCGTCGTGTGCCCCGCGGTCTCCATGTTCGATCATGCGCGTGGTGAGCGGCCAGGATCTGACCGAAGGGCGGGAACGACCGGGACGGCGCGACCAACCAGAGCGTGGCGTCGATCGTTCACCGGACTGGACGACCCCATCGAGCGCGGACGATGGTCCCGGCCACGTCTCGCCGGGCGTCACATGGTGGGTGGAGTCCGCGGTGGAACGCCGAGCGCCGCGGACGGCGACGGCGCGGCAACGACCGCCCGTCGTTGGTGGCCCGGAAACAGGGAGGCCGCAGATGACCGCCACGAACGAGCACCGTACGAGCCACGGCACAGACGCGCATCAGTATCTGCGGGATCTGCGCGAACCGACCAAGCGGTTGCGCCGGCAGATTCCAGACGCGTTCAAGGGGTTCCTCGACACCTCGCAGGCCACGATGACAGATGGCGCGCTGTCAGCGAAGCACAAGGAGCTCATCGCCCTGGCGCTCGCTGTGTCCGAGCACTGCGAGGGATGCATCGCCTACCACGCGCGCGGCGCCGCACGGCGGGGCGCCAGCGAGGCGGAGGTCGCCGAGACCCTGAGCGTCACCATCCTCCTGGGCGGTGGCCCAGCGGCCAGCGACTACGCCCCGCGAGCGCTCGAGGCGTTCCGCGAGTTTGCGAACGCCGACTGACACCTCCACGGGACGGGTGGTTGCTGGCCAGCCGCGGGCGTTCCGGTCACGCCGCCTTCATGCTCAGCCCGGCGGTCGAGGGTCGTCGGTCTCGTCGGGCCCCGACCTGAACGTCACCTCGACGTGCTGCTCCGGTCGCAGCTGCTCCGTCCGTGCGAGAGCGGTGAGCGCGCGCATGTCCTGCGCCGTGAGCGGCGGCTGCAGGAGGCTCCGGGGCCACAGACGCCGCGCGAGGACGACGTTGATCTCGGCGGCGTAGATCAGGATCCGGCCCGTCAGCAGCATCCATGACAACAGGACGAGGACGACGGCGAAGACCCCGTACAGCAGGTTCGCCCGCGCCACCTGCTGCGTCACGATCAGGACGCCCAGGGCCTGGACCATGCTCCACGCGACCGCCGCGACGGCAGCACCGGGCGCGAGACGCAGCCAGGACACGTCAACCGCGGTCAGCAGCCTGAACAGTGCCGCCACGATCACCATGTTGACCAGCAGCGAACCCAACAGCGAGACCAACGAGCCCAGCACACCGGGCACGACGGCGCCGTGGCCCGCGAGCCACGTCGCGCCGAACAGCGCCGCGGCTGCCAACAGCAGGACGCCACCGCTGCGCACCAGCCGCAACCAGAAATTGGGACGATCCCTCCTCGGCACGTTCCACACCGCGTTCATCGCGTCCTGCGCGGTCTGGGTGATGCCCAGACCGCCCCAGAGCGTGCCGAGCACCCCGATCAGCAGCCCGAGCCCCGACCCCCGGATGGTCCCGATGCTGCCCCGCAACTGCAGGCCCACCACCGGGAACTGCGCCACCACCGCGTCGATCACACGCTGCTGCAGATCCGGGTCGTTCTCCACGACGTACGCCATCGTGGTCCCGAGCACCAGCAGGAGTGGGAACAGCGAGACGAAGCCGTAGTAGGCCAGCAGCGCGGCGTGCTTGCCGCCCTGGTCGTCACCGAACTTCTTGACGACCCCGACCACGAACGCCGGCACGCCGTGCCGTTGTTGGAACCGGTCGACCGCTCGCAACAGCTGCTGGATCCGCTCCATGACAGCCATCCTGCGCGACACGGCGTGGTCCGTCGACGATGCCGCGTCTCGACGCCGCGGCGAGGGACGCCCGGCGAGCCGACGGGTGCGCGACGAGCCAGGAGATCGCCCTCAGGAGGACCTGTCCCTGGTGGGCAGCAGGCCGCCGACGACCAGCGCAACGCCAAGTGCCACGAGGAACAACGGCCACATCCAGTCGGGCCGGGTCTCCCAGACACCCAGATCGGCCAGCAGCGCGAACACGCCGACCAGCACGAACACCGTGCCCCACGCCAATCCGGAACGGCTCATCGTGTCACCTCGATGCGTCCGACACCGACGGAGACGTCGAGGCTGAGCACCCGCGACGACGACGTCCCGGCGAGCTCCCCGCTGAACGACGGCGCGACACCCGCCCGCTCCTGCTCGTCGACGACGACCTCGCCCATGCCGGCGCTGGCGTCGACCTGCACCGAGACGTCGTCGGGCACCCGGATGGTCAGCTCACCGGCTCCGAGGCGTACGGCCGTCGCCGTCGTGCCGACGGGGAACGTGATGTCGCGCAGGTCGACGGTGACGTTTCCGGCACCGTGTTCGTAGGTCTCGCGCACCTGGCTGGCCGACGCGGGTGCGAGGGTCACGTTGCCGGCGCCGCTGCGGAACACCGTGACATCGGCGGCCGGACCGGCCACCACGGTGATCAGCGCGAGCACCACCAGCACGATGCCGAGCCCGATGACGCCTCCGTGCTCACGCACCGGGACGAACGGGGTGACGATCCCGACACCGATCAGGGCCAGGGCGATCATGCGCGGGAAGGTGACGTCCACGACGTCGGCGGCGTCCAACAGCCAGAGCACGCCGGCGCCGACCAGTACGACACCCCACAGCAGCCGGCCCCATGCTGGTTCCTGCCGATCTGGGATCGGGACCGGTGCGGGAGCGGTGCTCACCGCCGCGCTCCCACGACAAGCGCCGCGCCGAGGCCGACCAGGATCAGCGGACCCATGAAGGTCGCGAACGACGGGATCAGCCGGTCGGCGAACAGCAGCCCCCCGGCGATCATCAGCACCCCGCCCAACACGATGATGCCGTGGTTGCGGTCCGGCGACACGACCCCCGCCGGCACCTCGCCTGGCTGCTCCTCCGGGATCGCGATCCAGCCAATGATGTACAGCAGGACGCCCGATCCGCCGGTCAGCGCCAGCACGACGAGGGCGATCCTGATGATCACCGGGTCGATACCGAGGTAGCGTCCCAGGCCACCCGCCACACCAGCGACCACCTTGTCCGTGGTCGACCGCCGCAGCGGGACGCGCTCAGGCGGCGAGTCCACCGGAGAACCGTCGTCGATCATCGGACGGTCGGGAGCCGTCGCGTCGTCCCGCACGGTGCCGTCGGGTGTCGGCGCGTCAGCGTCAAATGGCGATGCGGTACTCATGTCGTTTCGTTCCTCGCCACGCTCCGTGTGAGCAGCGTGGCGGGCACACGGTTCCGTCGGCACGGTCAGAGGTCCCGGGGCCGGCCGACGAACGGCCGTGTCCCGGACCACCGAACGTCGGGTCGCGCGGTTCTACCGCGGCATGGCCGCCATGTCGGTCGGGGCGGGCACGTCGTGGTCGGGCTTGACGTTGAAGTTGCCCTTGCCACGTCTTTCATTGATCGCTTCGGTGCTCTGCGCCAGGGAGATGGTGGCGTGCGCAGCGGCGTCACTCATCTGATCGAGGGCGTCGAGGCTCAGGTTGTCGATCGTGTCGCACGACAGGTGGTAGCACTGGTCGTACTGCTCACCCGCGATGCCACCGTAGATCTCCTCCTGCTCCTGGGTCTTGATGCCCTCGGCGCCGGTGAACAGGCCCCCGGCGGGGATGCCGGCCTCGATGAACGGCCCGTAGTCGGAGCGGCCGGAGAACTCGGTCGGTTCGACGGGCAGGTCCTGGCTCTCGAAGTAGTCGAGGAACAGCTCCTCGATCTGCGCGGAGCCCTCGGGCGCACCGCTGGGCGGCGGTTCCGAATCCGAAAGATCGCCGTCGTACACGAACCGGACGAAGTTCGGCGACGCGATCATGTCGAAGTTGAGCATCGCCGCGATCTGTGACTGCTGCTCCGCGGAGAGGTTGTTGACGTAGAACGTCGAACCCAGCAGACCGGATTCCTCCGCACCGAACCACAGGAACCGCACCTTGTTGCGCGGTTTCACCTTGGCCATCCCCTCGGCGATCTCGAGGATCGTCGCGGATCCCGACCCGTTGTCCTGAATGCCCGCGCCGACACCGACGCTGTCGAGGTGGGCACCGACCGCGATGACGTTGTCGGCGTCACCACCGGGCGTCTCTGCGATGACGTTACGCGTGGTGTAGGTGCCGGGACGCCAATCGATCTTGAAGCGTGCGGTCAACCCCGTGTCGCCGCTCGACACGCCGTTCGCGAGCGCGGTTCCGGTCTCCACGGTCGCCGCGAAGGTGGGGATCTCCAAGCCGTCGAAGTTGAACCACAGCGGGGTGGTGCGGCCGGGCTGGCCCTCGTTGATGAAGACCATCCCGCCCGCCGGCGACGCGTCAGCAAGGGTGAACTTCTGCGCGAACGTGCAGGTCCCCCGCTGGACGATGATGATCGCGCCCTCGGGTACGCCGTCGTAGTCGGACGCCTCACAGCCACTCGTGCTCGTGTTCGGCGCATCGCCGGGTGGTAGCACGAGATCGATGGCCCACACAGGGGCCGTGATGTCTGTGCCATACGTGGTGCTCTTGAACATCGACCCGAAGTCGCCACCGAGGCTGGCCCCGGCGATTCCCGCCACGAAGTCGGTGCCGCCGACCACGCTGAGGATCGGCGCCTCCCAGTCGGCCAGGAAGCTCAGGTCGTACTCGAACTCCTGGACCTCGACGTCATAGCCCGCGGCCTCGGCACGATCGGCGACGTAGTCGACCGAGTCCTCGTAGCCGGGCGCACCTGACAGGCGGTTGTCGCCCCCAGCCTCGGCGAAGGACTGGAACGCCTGCTCGTGCTCGAGGATGCCGTCGACGGTGACCGCCCGACGCAGCTTCTCCGAGTTGTTGTTGTTCGGCGCGGAGGCGGCGGGAACCGCACTCGCCATCAGGACTGCCAACGTCAGCAGAACCACTCGTGCGGACGACCACCGACGCATTGACCGATCCCGTCTTCTCACGTCGCCCGCACCGCGCGGCCACGACCGAGCATGCACTCTCGCCGACGACCACATTCCCGTCAACACGTGGATTGCGAGACTCGGACACGGGGACCTTGCGTCCGCCGCACTGCAACTGCCGTCGGCAGGCTCCGAGCGTGCGACCGGCACGGCTGAGAGTCGGATCGGGTGCCGTCGCTTCGACGCGCACGGTCCGAGGCGCCGGACCTCAGACCCCTGCATACCTGACACCCGCGAAGGGCCAGGCGTGACGCACCCACGTCGCGACGACCGTCCGGACCACCATGTCGAGGTCGGCGTGGTCGGCACGCACCCATGACCGGATGTCGGCGTCATGTGCCGGATCGTCGTCGGGATAGATGTAGACGCAGCCGATCACGTCATCCTGCGCATCGAGCACCGTGTAGGTGAACCCCCGCCGCGCGGCAAAGTCCTCCGCGTGCCCGGACAGGTCCTCTGCGTTCTCATCCAGTGACATCGTGTGTGGCCACCGCCGCCCCTCGAACCCAGGGCTGGTCCGGATGTGGTCGATGCTGGACATCCACGCGCGATGGTCGCGCTCGTTGTGCTCGACACCCAGCGGCTCGAGGCGGAACGCCACACCCGCGGGCGACGTCGCATGCAGGGACGTCGGTGGGTCGAAGTCGTCAGGTACGAACACGCACCGTCCTCTCACGCGTGCGGGACACGGCCGGTGGCGCGTGCCGACCCCGCGATGAGACCCGCCGCCCCGATCAGGACCGCGGTGTGAGCACCACGAGCGGGATGTCACGGTCGGTCCGTTGCGTGTAATCGTCGTAGTCGGGCCACACCTCAGTCATCGCGGGCCACAGCCGGGACCTGTCCTCGCTCGACGCCGTGCGAGCGGTGGCAGCAATGATCTGATCGGCCACCTGGACCTCAACCTCAGGCTCATGCTGAAGGTTGTGGTACCAGTCAGGGTGCTCGTCGGCACCGCCGTTCGATGCGACGACGACGTACCGGGGTCCGTCCTCGCGGTAGATCAACGGCGTCGTGTAGCGGTCGCCCGTCCTGCGTCCCGTCGTGGTCAACAGCAGCGTGAACACCCCCGGCTGCCATTCGTGACCGATCTCGCCCGCGGTCTCACGATACCTGCGCACATGCTCCTCGCCGTACAACATCGGCCGGGGCCTCCCCATCGTCGGTCGTCGTCGGTCACCGGCGGCCGGTGAATCCGCAGTCCCACGCCGCCACAACCCTGCGCGGGGCTCAGCTCGCGTCGCAGCAACGCTACCCGCCCGAGGCTGCTCGGCACGGATGGCGGCACTCCGAGGGCTGCCGAAACGCCGCCCGAGTCGAGGTCAGCGTGAGCGGGTCCAGTCGAGGAAGCGTTCGGCGGGCCAGGTGTTGGCGACCAGATCGCGTGGCACGCGGCCGCGGCGGGCGAGCCGCACGCCCCAACGGTGGTTGTCGAGATCACCGAGCCGATGGGCGTCGGTGGAGATCACGACGTGGACGCCGCGCGCCGCGGCCTCACGGAGCACGTCGGCGGGCGCGTCCAGCCGGTCGAGGTGGCAGTTGGCCTCCAGCGCGGTCCCCGTGCCGGCGCACGCGTCGAGGACGGCGTCGACGTCGACGCGGATCCCGCGTCGACGACCGATGCGCCGGCCGGTCAGGTGCCCGATGGCGTGCACGCCAGGGTTGCGGATCGCCGCGACGACGCGGGCGGTCTGCTCGGCGACGTCGAGGCCGAACAGCGAGTGGACGCTGGCCACCGTCCAGTCGTAGCCGGCGATGAAGTCCGGGTCGTAGTCGACCGACCCGTCCGGACCGATGTTCAGCTCGGCGCCGTGCAGTACGGCGAGATCGTCGTTGCCGCGGCGCAGCGCCTGAAGCTCGTCCCGCTGGCGGCGCATCGTCGCCCGGTCCAGGCCGTTGATCCGCAGGTCCTCGGCATGGTCGGTGATGGCGACGTACTCCCAGCCTCGGGCCACGGCGGCGTCCAGCAGTTCTCGCATCGTCATCCGGCCGTCGCCGGACCAGTCGTGCAGGTCGCCGCGCAGGTCCCCGACATCGGCGCAGCGGGGCAACCGGCCGGCGCGCGCCAGGTCGAGCTCGTCGGTGCCGTCGCGCTGCTCCGCGGGCACGGGCTGCAGGTCGAGCGCGCGGTACACCGTGTCGGCGTCCGGGGTGTCGAGCAGGGTCTCCCCCGGTCCGTGCATGGCGTCGGCGGTCAGCCGCATGGATCGCACGGTCGCCAATGCCTGCAGGCCCCGCCAGTGGCGGGAGTCCGCCGTCGCATGCACCAGGGCGAGACCGAGCCGGGTGGGTGGCACAACGGTCACACGCACGCGCGGTCCCTCGAAGGTCTGCACGGTCGCCGTCGAGTTGTCCACGTCGATCGCTTCGCGAATCGCCGGCAGCTGGACGGCGGCGCGCACCACGCTGTCCGGTGTGTCGGAAGCGACCACGAGATCGATCACGCCGACCGTGTCCGTCAGACGCCCGAGATCACCCGCCCACGACACCGAGGCCACGCCGTCGAGACCGCGGACCATGCGACTCATTCGCGCCGCGTGGCCGACGGCGTCCGCGATCGGCAGGCCGGGCTGCCGGCGGTGGAGGTCCAGGTCGCGCAGCGCCTCACGCAGCCGTCGCTCGGTGGCAGGTCCGAACCCGCACGGTGCGCACCCGCTCGGCATCGAGCGCGGCGCGCAGCCCGGCGACGTCCCGGACATCCAGGGCGTCGCGCAGCTTGACCACCGTCGTCGGCCCGAGCCCCGGCACGCGCAGGAGCTCCTCGGCACCGTACGGGTCCAACGCGCGCAGGTGCTCGAGCCGCTCGATCGTGCCCGTCCGACGGAACTCATCGATCCGTGCGGCGGTACCGGCGCCCACACCGGGCAGCGCGGTCAACTCCTCGATGGACAGGGCGAACACGTCCTCGGTGAGACCGGCGACGGTGGCGGCCGCGCGGCGATAGGCGTTCGCGCGGAACCGTCGGGTGCGGTCGTCGAGCCGCTCGCTGAGCGCACCCAGCTCGTACAGCAGCCGCGCGACGTCGTGGTTGTCGGTCACCGTCGGGCCTCGCTCGCCGTCACCCGGCATCCGGAAGGCTCGCCGTGTAGGTGTCGTCGTCGACAGCGTGCAGCCACCGGGTCGGTCCCGAGGCCGTCACGGCCAGATGGGTGAAGACCTCGTCGGGCACGGCGCCATGCCAGTGCGCGACGCCGGGGCTGACGTGCACCCAATCCCCCGGCGCGAGGATCTCGGCGGCGTCGAGGCCCTCCCACTGGATGAGGCCACGGCCGTCGACCACGATGATCGCCTGCTCGCCGTCGTGGATGTGCCAGTGCGAGCGGCTGCCCGGGGCATACGTGAAGCGGTTGCTGCGCAGACCGTCGCTCCGGGTCACCAGGATGTCCGCGCGCCACACCCCCGCCGTCCACTTCCGCGTATCAGCGGTGCGTGCGGTCACGTCGGCCGCTCGAACGATCTTCATCGGACGTCCTCGCGTGTCGGGTGGCGTCGTGGGCGCTCGTCATCGGTGATCATGCGGGATAGATGTTGACCTCGGTGGCCTTGACCGAGACGTGGACGTCGCCGCCGATGCCCAGGTCGAGGGCGGCGACCGCCGCCGGGGTGACCTCGGCGACGATCGGCAGCGGCCCGGCGACGTGGACGCGCACACGGTCGCCGTGCACGTCGAACCCGTCGATGGTCCCGGTCCACACGTTGCGTGGCGTCCCGTCCGGTCGGGCACGGTACAGCGCGACGGCGGTGGGATGCACGGCGGCGAACACGTCCCCACGCGCCGCCGTCGCGGTGACGATCCGCTGTGCCGACGGCAGGCGGACGGTGGTGCCGTCCGCCCGCCCCCGATACAGGTTGAGGCCCACCAGCCCGGCGACCCACGCCGACCGGGGCCGCTGCGTGACGTCGTCGATCGATCCGTCCTGGACGATCCTCCCTGCCTCGAGGATGACCAGACGGTTTGCCAGGGCGATGGCCTCGACAGGGTCGTGCGTGATGACGATGGCCGGCCCGGCGAACGCATCCAGGTGACCGCGGAGGGCGCGCCGGATCGCGAGGCGTGCCTCGACGTCGAGTGCCGACAACGGTTCGTCCATCAGCAGCAGGTCCGGCTGGTAGGCCAGCGCGCGTGCCAGCGCCGCGCGTTGGGCCTGGCCACCCGACAACTGGTCGGGGCGGTGGTGCGCGACATCTGACAACCCGACCCGCGCCACCCACTCCACGGCACGCGCACGGGCGTCACGCGACGACATCCCGCGGGCGCGCAGTCCGAACGCCACGTTGTCGAGCGCATCGAGGTGGGGGAACAGCAGGTGGTCCTGGAAGACCACGCTGACGCCGCGGTCCTCCGGCGCCAGGCGGACACCCGCAGCCGTGTCGTCCAGCGTGCGGCCGGCGATCACGACACGTCCGGACCGCAGTCCGCCGAGGCCGGCGAGGGTGCGCAACAGCGTGGTCTTGCCGGCACCGTTGGGGCCGAGCAGCGCGATGACCTCGCCGGCGCCGACCTCCAGTGCCACGTCGAGCAGGAACGACCCGCGGTCGACCGTGACACGGGCCACCAAACCGTCGGTACCTGCGACGCCCTCGGCCACGGCGGCCGTCGATGCAGACGCGTCCCTCATCGCGTCAGCCGACGCCGAGGTAGCGGCCGCGCAGCGCAACCAGGACGATCACCGACACGGTGAGCAGGAGCAGGCTGAGCAGGATCGCCGCGTCGACGTCGCGTTCGAGCTCCAGGTACACCGCCAGAGGCATGGTCTGCGTGCGTCCGGAAAGGTTGCCGGCGAACGTGATGGTGGCACCGAACTCGCCGAGTGCCCTGGCCCAGCACAGCGCCATGCCGGCACCGAGCGACGGACCCAGCAGCGGAAGCGTCACGCGTCGGAACACCAGCCACCGGCCGGCACCTAGGGTCGCGGCGACGTCCTCGTAGCGGCGGTCCATCGATCGCAGCCCAGCCTCGACCGTCACGATCAGGAACGGCATGGCGACGAACGTCTCGGCCAGCACGACGCCCGCGGCGGAGAACGGCAGTGTGATGCCGGTCAGGGCGTCCAGCGGCTGACCGATCAGACCCCGGCGGCCGAACGCGAGCAGCAGGGCCACGCCGCCGACCACCGGTGGCAGCACCATCGGCAGCACGCAGAGCGCCCGCAGCAGGGTCTTCGCAGGGAACTCGCGTCGCGCGAGCAGCCAGGCGAGCGGCACGCCGAGAATCGTCGACACGGCCAACGCGGTCAACGAGGTCACGAGCGACAGGCGCAGCGCCGACCGCACGGTCGCATCGCCGATCAGCTCACCGAAGCGCGTCCACGGGGTGTTGACCAGCAGACCGACGAGGGGCAGGAGCAGCAGGGCGATGGCACCCAGCCCCAGCCAGCCCATCACCGCCTGCAGACCGACCCGCGACCGCCGAGACGCCACCCGCTCCCAGGCCATCCCCCGGCCCTCGCCGGCACCCACCCTCATGGCGCCGAGAACCCGGCGGCGCGCAGCAGTGCCAGACCCTCGTCGGAGGTCACATGGCCCGCGAACGCGTCGGCCGCAGCCGGGTTGGGCGCATCGGTCACCGTGGCGATCGGATACGTCACCGCAACGTTGCGGTCCGGCGGGATGACCACGCCCTCGACAGCGCCGTCCGCCGACTCGACGTCGCTGGTGTAGACCACGCCCGCATCGGCCTCACCCAACGCCACACGGGACAGGACGGCGCGCACGTCGGTCTCCAGCGACGCCGGATCGACCGCGACCCGCTGTGCGTCGAGGACCTGACGGGCGTACTCCCCGGCGGGGACCTCCTCGGCCGCGAGCACCACGGTCACGTCGGCGCGTGCGAGATCGTCGAGGCCCGCGATCCCCATCGGATTGCCGGGCTCGACGGCGATCTGCAGGCTGTTGCGTGCGATGTCGACGCGCTCCCCCACGATGCCGCCCGCATCGTCGACCACGTCCATCTGCGCCTGGTCGGCCGAGGCGAACACATCCGCGGGCGCGCCCTCGGTGATCTGCGTCGCCAGGGTCGAGCTGCTGGCGAAGTTGAACGCCACGTCCACGTCGGGATGCGCCTGCTCGAACCGCTCCCCGATCGCCTCGAACGCATCGGTCAGCGACGCCGCGGCGAACACGGTCACGGTGCCGGCCAACGCGTCCGACGATGCCGTCCGTCCCGTGGTCGGCGCCGCCGACCCGGAACCAGCGCACGCGGCGAGCATCAGGGCGAGCAGGAGACACCCGACGACGCGGTCCGCCAACGCCTACTCCCTGGGAAGTCCGACGATGACATTGGTGGCCTTGACCGAGGCGACGACACGCGTGCCGATGTCCAACGCGAGCTCGTCGACGCTCTCGGCGGTCGTCAGCGCGACGAGCCTGTACGGACCGGCCTGCATCTCGATGGTCGCCGCAGCAACGCCTGAGACCACACGCGTCACGATCGCGTCCAGCTGGTTGCGCGCCGACGACGCCGCGATCACCCGCGACGGCGTGCGACGCTCCCCGAGCAGGCGTTGGACCTCTGGCAACGGCACCAACCGCTGGCCGCCGTCGCTGCGCGCGAGCTCGACCCGACCCTGGTCCTCCCACCGGCGCAGCGTGTCCACGCTGACGCCGAGCAGCGTCGCCGCCTGGCCGATCCGAAGCCCATCCTCCGCCACGCCGCGAACAATACCTAGGCAATTGTGTAAATGCAACGAAATCCATAGGTATGGTTCGGTGCGTTGAGGAGAGGGCGGCGACGCGCATAGGCTCGACCATGGAGCACCAATGGGTGATCGGACCGGCCCGTGCCCGCAGACGAGACCCCGCTCGATGGATGGATGACCACGATCCGCCGTGTCGGTGACACCGTCCGACGACCGACCGGACCGTGGAGCGCGAGCGTGCACCGGGTGCTGGAGCACCTCGCCACGGTCGGCTTTCCTGCCTCGCCCCGGCTCCACGGCGTGGACCCGGACGGCTGTGAGGTGCTCGACTGGATCGACGGCCAGACCGTGGGCAGGCCGCCGTGGCCGTCGTGGGCGTGGGACGATCGCGTCCTGATCAGCGTGGGCCACCTCCTGCGCGACTACCACGAGGCGGTCCGCGATGTCGTCGTCCCACCCGACGCGCGATGGCGCACCGGGACCGGCGCGCCGGGCCCAGGGGAGATCGTGTGCCACAACGACGTCGGCCCGCCGAACCTCGTGTTCGACGGGATGCGGATCGTCGGGCTCATTGACTGGGACCTGGCGGCCCCGGCCCGCCCCGAGTGGGACCTCGCGCACGCTGCGTGGATGACCGTGCCGCTGATGGACCCGGTGCGGGCACGCAACCACGGCATCGACCTGACCGTTGACGACCAGGCCGAACGGCTGCGTGTGCTGTGCGCGGCCTACGGCATGCCCGCCGACGTCGACGTCATCGGCGTGGTCACCCGCCGGATCGCCGCCACCGTCGCGGCGGTCACCTCGGCACAGCGGCGCGACGACCCTGCACTGGTGCGGCTGGGGGCGTTCGTACCCGCCATGCGGGCCGCCGCCACGTACGTACGCGTCAACGCGACCACCCTGCGCAGCGCGGTGCAGCCGTAGCGACCTACGCGCGCGCGACCGCGCGTCCGGCCGGTGTCGACAGCACGTGGTCCCGCCACTGGTCGCCCACCCGGTCCAGGAACGAACGCAGCGCGTCGCGCGCGACGCCGTCGGCGACCTCCGCACGGTCGTCCTCACCGGCTGCGAACGCCGCATCACGCAGGCCCGCGGCGGCCCGCATGACGGCGGTCGGCTGACCGAGCGTGGACGCGTCGCGCAGGCAGACTTCGAACACGCCCACCGCGTCACGGGGACGCCGTTGCGCCAGCAGCGCGGACCCGAGCACCTGCCGCGACGCCACCTCGTACTTGCGGCGTCCCACACGGCGCGCGTGATCGATCGCCTCGTGCGCCGCCTCGGCCGCGACCTCGGGCTCCGACGTGGCCAGAAGGATCTCCGCGCGGGCCGTCGCCAACCGACCGATGGTCAACCAGTTGTGCCAGGCCTTCATCGCCGCGGCCTGCGCGTGGAGCTCGGGCCAGAGCCGCGACGCCCGACCGAACTCATCCGCGGCCAGGTCGGCGTAGAGCAGGTCTATGCGGGCCTGGACGATCGGCGGCGGAAACGCCGCCCGCTCACCCAGCTCGATCGCCTCCTCGCTGCGCCGGCGCGCACCGTCGAGGTCGCCGAGCTCGCGCAACGCGTTCGCCCACATGTTGAACAGGCGGGCGGTGAACCGCGGGATCAGCTCGTGCGCCAACCCGTCGGCGGCGGCGTCCCGGCACACCTGCAGCGCCTCGACGTGGCGGCCCGCGCCGGTGAGACCGAGCGCGAGATGGCTGGACGCCAACAGCATGTCGTCGAGGCTGCGCAGGTCCCGGCTGATCTGATAGCCCTCGCGCCCCCGGTCGATCGAGGCGCCGAAGTCACCCACCCAGTAGTGGTAGACGGAGAGCATGCTGAGCATGGAGCCACGATCGCGTGTCGGAGCGTCGGCCGGCCACGACCGGATGATCGCCTCCCCCTCCGCGACACCCTCGGCCGTGCGCGTCTCCAGCGACGACAACGCGTTGCACAGGTGGACCGCCGCGCGCGCGTGCGGCACGGCGCCGATCGTCTCCGCCTCCTCCTTCGCCCGCCGCGCGAGACGCTGCGCCCCGGCGGTGTCCATGGTCCAGAACGCCGCCTTCGACCACTGGATCAGCGCCTCGACGCGTTCGGCCCCGGACAGATCGCCGATCAGCGCCGCGAACGCGTCACACGCCCGCGTCAGGTCCCCGGCATCGGTCAGCGCGATGGCGTGCGCGAGCCGCAACCCCGGTCGGCGTTCATCGTCGTCCGGAAGCACCTCCAGCGCCTGGCTGTACAAGGCCGCAGCCTCCTGCGTGGCCCACGCGTGACTCGCACGCTCGGCCGCCGCGACGAGGTACGGGACGGCCGCCACCGGGTCGTCCGTGCGCAGCCAGTGGTAGGCCACCTGACCCGCGAGCTCGTCGACGGTGCCGGCGTGCGCCGCTTCGAGGCGCCGCGCGATCTGCGCGTGGTAGTGGCGGCGCGTCGAGCGCGCGAGGGTCTCGTACGCGGTGTCGCGGATCAGGTCGTGGTTGAAGGCGTACCGGTCGGTCCGCGTCGCGGCGCGCTGGATCACGCCCGCGTCGATCAACGCGTCGAGCTGCGCGTCCACGTGCACGTCGACGGCGTCGGCGCGCAGGGCGACCACGTCGTCGCGCGAGAATGCCTTGCCGACGACCGCCGCTGCCAGCGCGAGCTGCCGGCAGTCCTCCCTGAGCGCGTCGAGCCGCGAGGCGATGAGGTTCTGCACGGTGGGCGGAACGTTGTCGGCCGTGGCCGTGCCTCCCTGCGCCGCCGCGACCAGCTCCAGGATGAACAACGGGTTGCCGCCCGCGCGATCGATGACCGCAGCGGCGTCACCGTTCGTGGCGTCGTCGGCAACCGCCGCGCTGACGAGCTGGCGCGCGTCGTCGTGGCCCAGAGGCTCGAGCGGCACGATGCGGATCGGCATCGCGTCGGTGCGCCAGGACGGTCGCATGTCGAACAGCTCGGGTCGGGCGACCACGACGACCAGCAACGGCGCGTCGCGCGTACGCGTGGCGACCAGCTCGATCAGATCCAGCACGCTGGGATCGGCCCAGTGCATGTCCTCGAAGACCAGCGCGGTGGGACGCCTGCGCGCGAGCGCCGCGAGGTACCGCCTGGCGAACGCCAGCAGTCCCTGGCGTTCGGCGATCGCCTCCCCGCTCGAGAGGCCCGCGAGGGCCGCCAACTGCGCCTCGTCGAGCTCGTCGGCGTCCGCGATGATCTGGCGCATGCGGGCCCACAGCAGCGTCCGCGCCTCGGGCATCCGCTGGCCGTCGGTCACGCCGGCGTCGGCGCGGAGCTGGTGCGACAGCGGCCCGTAGCCGGTCCCGGTCCCGTAGGCCAGTGCCCAGCCCCGCAGCACACGCGCGGTCTCGTGATCGAGCTGCTCCCTGAACGCCTCCACGAGCCGCGACTTGCCGATGCCCGCCGAGCCGACGACTGCGACGACACGCGCGGCATCGGTCGTGCACACATCGCGCCAGGCGTCCTGCAGCGTCGCCATCTCGGCGGTCCGGTCGACCAGCGGGAGCGTCCACGGCGACGCTGTCTGGGACCGGGGTCGTGCGCGCAACGCTGTCCACGCCGGCAGCGGGGCCGACTTGCCGCGGACGGTGACCATGCGCGTGTCCGCGTAGTCGATGGCGTGCCGCGTCGTGCGATAGGTCTCGCGACCGACGAGCACACCCGCCGGTTCCGCCTCACTGCGCAGACGCGCTGCGATGTTGACCGCGTCGCTCATCACGGTCGGGCGCCGGGTGGCGTCCGGGCCGAGCGGCGCGTACAGCACGACGCCAGTGTTGATGCCAACCCGCAGCTGGAACCCACCGGCCAGGTGCCCATCCGCTGACATGCGCTGCTGCATGACAAGCGCCGCACGCACTGCACGCTCGGCATCGTCACCGTGGGCGACCGGCGCGCCGAACAACGCCATGACCTCATCGCCGATGACCCGCGTCACGGATCCACCGTGCTCCGCGACCACCGCGCCGAGCATCGACAGGCACCGGTCGACGACCGCGTGCACATCCTCGGGATCGCGGTCCTCCGCGAAGGCCGTGAACCCGACGAGGTCGGCGAACACCACCGTCGCGTACCGACGTTCCGGGCGCGGGGCGTCCGTGCGCAGCGGCGAGCCGCAGGCCGCGCATGCGAGCTCGCCGGCGTCGTTGTGGGTGCCGCAGTGCGGACAGACCATGGCGCCGCCAGTGGCAGACCGGGTTGCGTCACGACGAATGTAGCGCCACCGACGCC
>DASUUK010000075.1:0-90000 GCA_036374135.1 Euzebyales bacterium | reverse complement strand
TTCTTCCCACACGCGGCGTCGCTGCTTCAGGCTTTCGCCCATTGAGCAAGATTCCCCACTGCTGCCTCCCGTAGGAGTCTGGGCCGTGTCTCAGTCCCAGTGTGGCTGTTCGCGCTCTCACGCCAGCTACCCGTCGCCGCCTTGGTGAGCCGTTACCTCACCAACTAGCTGATAGGCCGCGAGGCCATCTCGGAGCGGCAGACCATTTGCTGGCAGTCCCATGCGGGACGGCCAGGTCATCCGGCATTAGCCACAGTTTCCCGTGGTTATTCCGGTCTCCGAGGTAGGTTCCTCACGTGTTACTCACCCGTTCGCCGGTCTCCCCAAGCAGCAAGCTGCTTGGTTCTCCCTCGACTTGCATGTGTTAGGCGCGCCGCCAGCGTTCGTCCTGAGCCAGGATCAAACTCTCCATTAGAGATCTGAACGTTGTCGGCTGACGCCGACTGCGCATCGATCTGTGGATGAAGAGTCGTTCCCGGTCCCAGAGAATGCTTGACTTAAGCAATCCGGAACCAGTTCAAACAACCGTCCTGTTTCATGGATGGCCCCACGCGGACGCGGTGCCACGGTCAATCCCTAGGACGGGGTGCATGTGCACTGGCTTTTGACACACTGTGCAGTTTTCAAGGAGCGGGTTCGCGCTCCGCCCGAGTTCCGAACCGATCGTATCGGCTGCGGCTGTCGGACTCGTTCGCGTGAGTCGTGTGACTCATGTTCCGAACGCGCGAAACTCGTCTGCCCCAGCGGGGAGGTCGGAGAGTCGGACGTCCAGGTGAGCAGCGGATGACCCGTGCTCGATCGCTCGGCAAACCTTAGCGGCCGATCTCTCGGCCTGCAACCTCCGGATCAGGCTCCGTAGATCTTCCGGCTGCCGGGCCCGGACGGGGATGCCGTCCGGACCAAACATCCTACCTCCGGTGGGGACCGACTGTCAACCGCTGGCGTGGACGCACACCGCTGCGGGCGCACGAGCCGCGGCGCGTCAGGCGCCGGCGGCGCCGCGGACACGCAGCCGGGCGAAGCGACGCTTGCCCACCTGCAGCACCGCGCCGTCGAGCAGGCTCGCGCCGTACTCGGCGGTCGGATCGGTGAGCACGTCACCGTCGAGCCGCACCGCGCCCTGGCCGACCATCCGGCGCGCTTCCGATCCGCTGGTCACCAGGCCCGCGGTCTGCAACAGTGACGGCAGGAACCAGCGGTCGCCGTCGAGGTCGACCGTCGGGATGTCATCGGGCACCGCACGCTCCCGGAACTGCACGTCGAAGCGCTCCTCGGCGGCGCGTGCCGCCGCGGGCGAGTGGTACAGCGTGACCAGCTCGCGTGCCAGCCGGCGCTTCGCATCACGCGGGTTCAGACTGCCGTCCGTCATGTGGGCGGCGATGTCGTCGACCTCGTCGGGCGGCACGTCCGTCGCGAGGCGCAGGTACTTGACGATGAACTCGTCGCGC
Source organism: Euzebyales bacterium (assembly GCA_036374135.1). Lineage (NCBI taxonomy): Bacteria > Bacillati > Actinomycetota > Nitriliruptoria > Euzebyales > Euzebyales bacterium. Next base: position 88,552 of record DASUUK010000075.1, on the reverse strand, counting down.
AGGCGCATCGTCTTGCCGTACATGTCGTGAGGTTCGTCGGTCAGACCGATCGCGTTGCCCAGCGACTTCGACATCTTGGCCGATCCGTCGAGGCCCTCCATCAATGGCATCGTGAGCACGCACTGCGGCTCCTGCCCGGCGTTCTGCTGCAGCCCGCGGCCGGCCATCAGGTTGAACGTCTGGTCGGTCCCCCCGAGCTCGACGTCCGCGCGCACAGCGACCGAGTCCCGGCCCTGAAGCAACGGGTACAGGAACTCACTGATGGCGATCGGTGTCCGCGCCGCGTAGCGCTGCGCGAAGTCGGCCCGCTCGAGCATGCGCGCCACGGTCATCTGGCTGGTCAGAGCCAGCACGTCGGCCAGCGTCATGTCGGACAGCCAATCGGCATTGTCCGTGATCTCGAGCGGCTCGTCCCGGAGCACCAGCCGCATCTGCTCGAGGTACGTCTTGGCGTTGGCCGCCACCTCCTCGGCTGTCAGCCGGGGCCGCGTCGTCGACTTGCCGGACGGGTCGCCGACCTGTGCGGTGAAGCCGCCGATGATCAGGACAGCGGTGTGCCCGAACCGCTGGAACTCCGCCAGCTTGCGGAACACGACCGAGTGGCCGACATGCAGGTCCGTGCTCGTCGGATCGATGCCGAACTTCACGCGCAATGGGGGTCGCTCCCCCACCGCCGCGGCGCGGATCTTCCGCTCGAACTCGTCGTACGGCTGGATGTCGGCCGCACCGTGCGTCAGGACCCGCAGCTGCTCGTTCGCGTCGCTCATGATCGAGAGCGTATACGGGCGATGCCGGACGGTTCGTCCGCGCCACGTCGCACGCCGCACCGTCCTGCGGACGAGCCCGCGCGGCGCTCGACAGCTCCGCCGTCCGTCGGGTGGTCGGCCACGGTCAGCGGCCGCCGGACCCGAGGATCACCGTCGCGGCGCGCTCCGCACCCCGTTCGGCCCGCACGGCGGCACCGACCTCCGCGGCGCGCGTGCTGATCAACGGATCGGCGACCGCGGTCCGAACGGCCGCCGCCAGTCGCTCGACGGTCAGCTCGGCCCGCGGCACCGGCGCCGGCCCCGCGCCGAGGGCGTGGACACGGTCGCCCCACAGCGGCTGATCACCGAAGTGCGGGACCACCACCGTCGGCCGGCCGGCGCGCAGACCTGCCGCCGTCGTGCCCGAGCCACCGTGATGGACCACGGCCGCGGCGCGCGGGAGCAGCCAGTCATGGGGCACGTCCGCGCACACGAGCACGTCGTCGGTCAGGTCCCGCGCCGTGTGGCCGAACCCCGACCACCCCGCGACCAGCACGGCGCGGCGGCCGACGCGGCGCAGCGCGGCGAGCACCAGGCGCGTCGGCGCCGCTGGATCGCGACTCGTCATGCTCCCCATGCCGACGACGACCGGGGGCTCGCCGGCCGCGAGGAAGGCCTCGAGGTCGTCCGGTGGCGTCCATGCGTCCGTCGCGCCGAGGAACCACGCCCCGGTCGTCGTGACGTGCGATCCCCAGTCGGGCGGCGGGGGCAGGATCGTCGGGCTGAAGGCGTGCAGCAGCGGCTCGCCGCGTCGATCCACGTCCAGCCCGGGCGACCGCAGCCCCAGCGGCGGCGCGCCCAGCCGTGTGCCCCGCCAGCGGTTGATGCGACGGCGCAAGGGAAGCCAGAGGGCCTCCGCGAACGCCACGTGTGCGGCCCGGTGGTAGGCACGCGCCATGACGGCGGTCGGCGAGCGCCCCCACGGATCGGTGCCCGCGAACGGCTGCGGAAAGAGGATCGGCGGGAACGCCGCGGTCGGCGCGGTCGGCGCGAAGGCGACCTGCACGGCCGGCACGCCGCACGCGTCGGCGACGTGCCATGCGGGGAACGCCAGCGTCGCGTACACCACGACGTCCGCTCCGTCGCACGCGCCGATCATCGCGTCCGCGAGATCCTCCCCGAGCGGGTCGGCGAGCTCGCGCAGACCGCGGAGGAATGCGATCGGATCCCGGCCACCGGCGATCCAGCGCTGTCCCACCTCGGTGGCCAGCACGCCGACGGGATCCACCGGCAGCGGACGGAACGCGACGTCGTAGGCGCGGGCCAGCGGCGCGAACGCGGCGGGCGCCGCCAGCCACACGTCGACGCGGCGCACGAGCAGCGCGCGAGCGAGCGCGACGAACGGCTGGACGTCGCCCCGCGATCCGGTCGTGATCAGTGCGACCCGCACGTCATCCGTACGCGTCGACCGCGCCGGGCCGAGGCGCTTGCGGGCTGCGCCGATACGACGAGACCCAGCGCGAGTCGGGATCGTAGAACCGCCAAGGCACGTCCGCCGCCAAAGAGACGCCCACGCGAGGTCCCGCGACCGTGCGCGCCGGTCGGTCGCCGTCTTCGCGGAACTCCAGCGGACCCTCCGAGCACAGGTCGTGACCGCTCAAGGCCCCCGTGATCGCGAGCGCGGCGCACAGCTTGGCCGGACCGCGCAGCAGCTCGCGGTCAGCGGCACCCCCGCGTCGCGCCCGCATGTGGTCGATGCCGACCACCGGACGCGCGGCGCGCACCAGACACCCCTGCGCGACGCCGTCGGTTCCCGTGGACACGTTGAAGCACCAGTGGACGCCGTAGCTGCGGTAGACGTAGGCGTGGCCCGGCGGACCCCACAGCGGCGCGTTGCGCTCGGTCCGGCGCCGGTACGCGTGGCACGCCGGATCGTCCTGCGTGTAGGCCTCGACCTCCACGACCCGGACCCACAGGCCGGCGTCCGGCACGCCCAGCAGGACGCCCACCAGATCGGGCGCCACGACCGTCGCGTCACGGGCGAAGAAGGGCCGCCCGACGCGGGTCGCGGTCGCCGCGGGATCCGTGACGGTCATCCGCGCACGCCGTGCGCACGCTTGCGGGCCACGAACTCGCGCAGATCCTCGAGATCGCGGGCGTTGAGGACGTCCGACGCCCGGGCCCAGCCGCGCTGCGCCGTCGCGATGCCGAAGCGCAGGTTGTCCAGCTCGCCGGGGTGGTGCGCATCGCTCGAGATCGTCAGCGTCACGCCGGCGTCGACCGCCCGCCGGACATGCTCGTCGGCCAGATCCAGCCGGCGTGGCGAGGCGTTGACCTCCAGGGCGGTGCCGGTCTCCAGCGCCGCCTCGAGGATCCGATCGAAGTGCACGTCGAAGCCGGGTCGCCGGCCGATCTTGCGGCCGGTCAGATGGCCGATCGCGTGGACCGACGGATGGCGCATCGCCCGGATGACGCGCTCGGTCTGGGCGTCGGCATCCCTGTCCAGGCCGGTGTGCACGCTGGCGACGCAGAACTCGAACTGCGCGAGCACGTCATCGTCGTAGTCGAGCTCACCGTCCAGGCCGATGTTGAGCTCGGCGCCATCGAGCAGGGTCACGCCCACGCCATCGGCGAGCGCTGCGAGCGCGTGCCGCCGGTCGGCGAACTGCGCGGCGGTCAAGCCGTTGATCGCCAGCATCTCGGCGTGGTCGGTGACGGCCCAGTACTGCAGGTCCGCGGCGGCCGCGGCGGCGGCCATCTCGGCGATCGACGCCCGCCCGTCGCCCGACCAGTCGCTGTGGCCGTGCAGGTCACCGTGCAACCGGGTCACGACGTCGGGCAGCGAACCGTCGGCGGCGGCCGACACCTCACCGCGGTCTTCGCGCATCGTCGGCGGTATCCACGACAGTCCCAACGCGCCGTACACCTCGGCCTCGTCCGCGCCGGCCAGGCAGTCGTCTCCCTCGCGTGCGAACAGGCCGTACTCGCTGAGCGTCGTGCCACGGCGCAGCGCCCGCTCGCGGATGCGCACGTTGTGCGCCTTGGCCCCGGTGAAGTAGATCAGCGCCGCACCCCACGACCCCGGTGCGACGGCACGGACGTCGACCTGGAGATCCCGCGCCGTACGCAGCGTCAGCTTGGTCTCGCCCCGTGCCTCGACATCCCGCACCAGCGGGTCTGCGGCGACGGCCGCGAGCACCTCGACCGGTCTGGACGTCGCGACCAGAAGATCGATGTCGCGCACGGTGTCACGGCCGCGCCGGACGCTCCCGGCCAGCACCGCCTGCTCGACGTCCGGTACCGCCCGGGCTCGCGCCAGCAGTTCCTCCGCGACGCCGATGACGTCCGCCAGTGGCGTCCGCTCGGTGAGCGTCGCCTCGAGCCGGGCGAGACCGGCCCGCAGGTTGTCCTGCGTCCTGGCTCCGAGACCCTTGACGCCGCGCAGACGCCCGGACGCCAGCGCCTCGCGCAGCTCGTCGAGTGACGACACGCCGAGCACATCGTGCAGCGTGCGCGCGGTCTTCGGTCCCAACCCGGGCACGCGGACCAGCTCGACGATGCCCGGCGGGACCGACGCCCGCAGCTCGGCGAGCATGCCGATCTCGCCACGCTGCTGGAACTCGACGATCTTGGCGGCGGTCGAGTCGCCGATGCCGTCGATCGTGGCGAGCTCGGTGCGGTCGAGCGCGCCCAGATCGACCGGGGCCGACGCGACCGCGTCACGCGCGCGCTCGTACGCGCGCACCCGGAAGCGGTCCGCGCCCGACAGCTTCAGCAGCTCGGCGATCTCGGCGAACTGCCTGCCGAGCTCCTCGTTGGCCCAGGGCACGATGATCCGATCCGGTCGGTGACCTGTGCGGCTACCAGGTCACGGTGGCGGCACTGCCCTGCGATGCTAGATGACCGCGCAGGATCGATCACTCACGAGGGCGGATATGGCATCGGAGCACGACGGCGGACGATGGCGACTGGGCGCGTGGGTGCGCAGCGGGCCGGTGGTCGGCGTGGTCGCCCGGAACGAGGGCGACGAGGTCACCGTGTTCGATCCCGGCGACCGGCGTCGGCAGGACGCGGCGACGGCGACGGTGTCCCCCGTGCCGTCCACCGCCGTGCGGGTCACCGTGACGGTCGATCTCCCGCTGGCGCACGGGCTCGACGAGGCGGACCTGCGTCGGTGGGTGGCGATGCTCGTCGACCCGGTGCTGCGCGAGCGCGCGGCCGCGGCGCTGCGGGAGGCCGGTCTGGACGACGGTGTGACGCTGCCTGCGGCAGACGTCGTGGCGAGCGTCCTGCGCGACGGGCTGGCGCGGTGTCTGTGCGGCACCACGTCACCGGCACGCCCCGGCGTCGCCCCGGCGGCCTGCGCCGTCTGTGGACGTCAGCCGGCGCCGCCGGCCGAAGCCTGAGCCAGCGGCTTGTCATCCACCGGCCGCGACGACCGGCGCCGCGCCTCAGGGGATCGCGCACCGGGCAGCGCGACGAGCGCGGCGATGACCGTGCCGGCGACCACACCCACGGTCACCAGCACGGGGCGTGGGCCGAACGCACGGCCCAGCGGTCCGGCGATCGCGAAGCTGATCGGGGTGAGCCCGATCGCCACGAACCACTCGAGGCTGGTGACCCGGCCCAGCAGGTTGCGCGGCACCTCGCGTTGCAGGTTGGTGTCACCGATGATCTCGCCCAGCACGATGGCGCCGAACACGACCAGGCCGATGACGAGCGCCTGCCACAACTGCGTCATGTAGGCGAAGGTCGCCAACCCGAACAGCGACAGCGCCTCCGCGCCGTAGAGCCACAGCATGAACCGCCGGGGCAGGCCGCCGTGCCCGATCGCCGACGACACGGCGAGCGCACCGACGCCACCGCTCGCGAAGACCAGGGCCATCCACCAGGCGGCCGCCGCCTCGGACAGCCCGACGTCGGTCTTGAGCATGGTGGGGACGAGGACGTCGAACGGGCCGTGGAACGCCAGGGTCGACAGCCCTCCGGCCGTGAACCAGATCTTGGCCCAGCGGGTCCGCGCCACGTACCGGAGCCCCTCGCGTGCCTCGGCGACGACGCCGCGGCGATCGGACGCGTCCGCCGGTCCGCGGCGGGCCAGCCGTGCCAACAGCGTGGCCGATGCGACGAACGTCAGCGCGTCGATGATCAGCGCCGCGCCGGGGCTGCGCACTCCCACGATCAGGCCGCCCAGCAGCGGGCCGACGACCCACAGCTGCAGTGGGCGCGCGAAGGCGAGCAGCGCGTTCGCCTGCGGCAGATCCGGGTCGGCGATCAGATCCGGCACCAACGACCGCGCGGCCGGGTTGAAGAACCCGTTGGCGAAGCCGAACGACAGCCCGAGGGCCACGACCTGGGACAGCTCGAGCATGCCGTTGACGCCGAGGATGCCCATGAGGCCGATCGCCGCGGCGCGGACGAGATCGCTGGCGATCATGATGTCGCGGCGGTCGTAGCGGTCGCTGGCGACGCCGCCGAGCGGGAGGCTCATCGCCTGACCGACCGCCCACGCGATGCCCAGCAGGCCGACCGCGAGCGGATCATCTCCGGAGATGCCAAGCACCTGGAGCGGCAGCGCGACCCGCATCATGCCGTCGCCGAGGACCGAGGTGAGCGTCGCAGTCGTCAGCAGGCGGAACTCGCGATCGCGCAGGGGCCGCAGCGCCGGCATCAGACGCGTGGACCTGTCGCGCGCTCGGACCGACACACCGGCAGCTCCCCCCGTGTCGCGTGAGCGCCTCACGAGCTGAAGTCTACGTCACAGTAGGTTCACCGACAGCAGCGAGATGCTGCGCGCACCGACGCGTCAGCGCCGCCAGCTGCCCTGCGACCGCGACGGGCGCCGGTCCGAGGCTGCTCGCACGCCGGGCCACCGCACGCGTGGGTTCGAGCAGATCGGCAGGGTCGATGCCCTCGGCCACCAGCTCGGGGAACGCCGCCGCGAACTCGTCGGCTGCCTCGTCCATCGTGATGCCGCGATGTTCGCACGTCGCCACGAACCGCCCGACCCGCTCGTGCGCGTCGCGGAAGACCACGCCGGCCGCCACCAGCGCCTCGGCGACATCGGTCGCGAGCGCGAACCCATCGGCGGCGCGGGCGCGCAGCCCGTCGGCGTCGAACGTCAGCGACGCCACCGCGCCCGCCATGGCCGGCAGGCACAGCTCCAGGGTGTCGACGGCGTCGAACACGGGCTCCTTGTCCTCCTGCAGGTCGCGGTTGTACGTCAGCGGCAGGCCCTTGAGGGTCACGAGCAGCGCCATCAGGTCGCCGATCACGCGGCCGGCTTTGCCCCGCACGAGCTCGGCCACGTCCGGGTTGCGCTTCTGCGGCATGATGGACGATCCGGTCGAGAAAGCGTCCCCCAGGCGGGCCCAGCCGAACTCGGTCGAGGTCCACAGCACGACCTCCTCGCCCAGCCGCGACAGGTGGACGCCCAGCAACGCCGCGGCCGCGAGGAACTCGACAGCGAAGTCGCGGTCGGCCACCGCGTCCATCGAGTTCGCCGCCGCCTCCGCGAAGCCAAGCGCCTCCGCGTAGCCGGCGGGATCCACTGCGAGCGTCGTACCGGCCAGCGCTCCGGCACCCAGCCCGCTGACGTCGGCCCGGACGGCGGCGTCGGCGAGGCGGCCGACGTCGCGATCGAACGCCCACGCGTGGGCGAGCAGGTGGTGGGCGACGGTCACCGGCTGCGCCCGCTGCAGGTGGGTGTAGCCGGGCGCCACCATGTCGACGGTGCGTTCGGCCTGCGCGATGAGCGCCTGTTGCAGCGCGACCACCGCCGGGATCAGCTCGCGGCGCACGGTGCGCACCAGGTAGCGGCGCAGGTCGGTCGCGATCTGGTCGTTGCGGCTGCGCCCCGCGCGGATGCGACCACCGTCGGGTCCCACCAGCTCGATCAGCCGGCGCTCCACCGCGCCGTGGAGGTCCTCGTCGTCGTCGGCGATCTCGAAGGTGCCGTCGGCGAGCTCCTCGCCGATGCGCGTCAGCGCCGCGGCGATCCTGTCACGCTGTCCGTCGGTGACCAGACCGAGCCGGTGCAGCTCGTCCAGATGGGCGTGCGAGCCGGCCAGATCCTCACGCCACAGACGGATGTCGAAGTGGATGCTGTGTCCCAGCGCCCACGCGGCGGCGCTGGGACCCTCGGCGAAACGACCACCCCACAGGCGGCCGCTCCCGGTCGCCCCACCGGCTCGCTGACGCTCGCCCTCACCCATCACATCCCCGCCCACCGGCTCGCTGACGCTCGCCCTCACCCATCACATCCCCGCCCACCGGCTCGCTGACGCTCGCCCTCACCCGCCGACGTGGCCCTGGCGTCGCGACCACACCTTGGTCGGCAGTCCCCACAGGCGCACGAAGCCCTCCGCCTGTGTGTGATCGAACCGGTCGGCCTCGTCATAGGTCGCCAGGTCGTGGTCGTACAGCGCGAGGTCACTGCGCCGCCCGACGACCGTGGCCGAGCCCTTGAACATCCGCACGCGCACGTCGCCGTGCACGAACCGCTGGGACGACGCCATGAACGCGTCCAGCGCCGTCTTCAGCGGCGTGTACCACAGACCGTTGTAGATAAGCTGGGCGTAGCGGCCCTCCAGCGCTCGCTTCTCCTGGGCGAGCTCCTGCTCCATGCACAGGTCCTCCAGATCGCGGTGCGCCGTCAGCACCGTCACCGCACCGGGACACTCGTAGATCTCGCGGCTCTTGATGCCCACCAAGCGGTCCTCGATCATGTCGATCCGGCCGACCCCGTGCACACCGGCGCGCTGGTCGAGCTCCGCCACGAGCGACCGCAGGTCGAGCTCCTTGCCGTCGAGCGAGGTGGGCAGGCCGTCGACGAACCCGATCGTGACCTCGTCGGGGTCGTCGGGTGCGTCGGCGAGCGCGCGGGTGCGCTCGTAGACCTCCTCGGGCGGCTCCTCCCACGGGTCCTCGAGGATGCCGCACTCGGCGGTGCGACCCCACAGGTTCTCGTCGATCGAGTAGGGCGACGCCTTCTTGACCGGAATCGGGATGCCCCGCTCGTTCGCCCACGCGATCGACGCCTCACGCGACAGGCCCCACTCACGGATGGGTGCCTCGACGGTGATGTCGGGTGCGAGCGCCATCGCGGTGACCTCGAAGCGCACCTGGTCGTTGCCCTTGCCCGTGCAGCCGTGAGCGATGGCGACCGCGTCGTGCTCCCGTGCGGTGGTGATCAGGTGGTTGGTGATCAAGGGGCGCGACAGCGCGCTGACGAGCGGGTACTTGCCCATGTACAGCGCGTTGGAGCGGATGGCGTGGGCGACGAAGTCGTCGGCGAACTCGTCGCGTGCGTCGACGACGACTGCCTCCATCGCGCCGCAGTCGAGCGCGCGCTGACGTACCCGGTCGAGCTCGCCGGGCTGCGCCTGACCGACGTCGATCGCGCAGGCGATCACGTCGTAGTCCCTGTGCTCCGCCAGCCAGCGGATGGCCACCGACGTGTCCAGGCCGCCGGAGTAGGCGAGGACCAGCCGCCCCGCTGATCGTTGCTGTGCACTCATGTCGCGTCGTTCTCCTTGTCGGTGGTCGTGTGCGTCGTGTGTCCTGTCTTGATCGCCGCGAGCCTGTCGGCGACCTCACGACCCGACGCGGGCTCGCGGGCCACGACCAGCACCGTGTCGTCGCCCTGCAACGTCGCGAGCACGCCGGGTACGTCGCCGTCGTCGATGGCGATCGCGACGGCGGTGGCGGTCCCCGGTGGCGTCCGGACGACCGCGAGGTTGCCGCTCGCGTCGATGGCGACGACGAACTGCCGCAACGCCTGCGCCAGTCGCGGCATCTCCGGCAGCGCGTAGCTCACGTCGCCGTCGGCGCCCCGGATCTTGGTGATGCCGAGATCGTCGAGGTCGCGGCTGACGGTCGCCTGGGTCGCGGTGATGCCCCGGCGTCCGAGCAGCGCGACCAGCTCGGCCTGCGACGACACCGCATGGGTGGCGACGAGCTCACGCAGCACGGTCCGCCGCCGCTCCCGCACACCGGCGGCGTCGGTCGTCGCCCGCACCTCGGCACTCATGATGTGTGCCTACCGCTGACGCTACGTGAGGCACGGGATGTGTGCCTACCGCTGACGCTACGTGAGGCACTCATGCTCCACCCGCCGTGTAGAGCAGCTCGAGCAGGGCCTTCTGGGCGTGCAGGCGGTTCTCCGCCTGATCCCACACCGCGGACCGCGGACCGTCGATCACCTCGGCGGTGATCTCCTCACCACGGTGAGCCGGCAGGCAGTGCAGCACGATCGCGTCGTCCGCCGCGGCGCGGAGCAGCGCGTCGTCGACCCGGTAGGAGCGGAACGCTGCCACGCGTGCGTCGTGCTCGTCCTCCTGGCCCATCGACGCCCACACATCGGTGTACACGACGTTTGCCCCCTTCACCCCGATCGTCGGATCGTCGGTGACCGCCACCGACCCTGCGGTGTCACCGCACAGCGACGCGGCCTCGGCGACCACGTCCGGGTCGGGCCCATGGCCCTGCGGGGCGACCACGACGACGTGCATGCCCGCCAGCGCGCCCGCACGCAGCAGCGAGTGCGCCACGTTGTTGCCGTCGCCGATGTAGGCCACCCGGACGCCCGCCAGCGTGCCGAACCTCGCGCGCACCGTCTGCAGGTCCGCCAGTGCCTGACAGGGATGGCTGTGATCGGACAGTGCGTTGATCACCGGCACCGTGCCGTGGGTCGCAAGCTCCTCGAGGCGCTGTTGCGCGAACGTGCGCACCACCAGCCCGTGCACGTAGCGCGAGAGCACGCGGGCGGTGTCGGCGACCGTCTCGCCCCGGCCCAGCTGGAGGTCCCGCGACGACAGCACAAGCGGCGTCCCACCGAGCTCGGCGACGCCGACCTCGAACGAGACGCGCGTCCGCGTCGAAGGCTTCTCGAAGATCATGCCGATCGTCCGGCCGGCCAGTGTGTCGCGACGACGTCGATCCGACCGGTGCGCATCGGCGCGGTCCAGCACCCACGCCAGCTCGTCGGCCGACAGGTCGGTGACCGTCAGGTAGCTGCGCGGCCGTGCCATGCCCGTCCCGGTCATGTCATCTCCTCCTCGACAGCACGCACGGCGGCGCCGAACCGCACGAGCAACTCGTCGAGCTCGTCGTCGGCCAGGGTCAACGGTGGGGCGAACCGCACGGCGTCGGCGGCCACCGCATTGACGATCAGCCGTGCCTCCAGCGCGGCCGACACGACGGCGGTCGCGGCCGGCCGCGCGAGCATCGCCGCCCGCAGCAGCCCACGACCGCGTTGACCGGTCACCAGCACGCTGTCCACCGCCACCTGCTCGATGCCCGCCGCCAGCCGGTCGCCGAGGACCGCAGCGCGCCCGACGAGTCCGTCGCGGTCGATCACGCGCAGCACCGCCGTGGCCGCGGCGCACACGACCGGTCCTCCGCCGAAGGTCGTCGCGTGATCCCCGGGCTCGAACACCTTCGCCGCCTCGCCGCGCGCGACGATGGCGCCGATCGGCAGCCCGTTGGCCAGCGCCTTCGCCAGGCACACGACGTCGGGCTGCACCGGCGAGCCGTCGAGCGCGGTCTGCCATCCGTACCAGCTGCCGAGGCGGCCCAGTCCCGTCTGCACCTCGTCGACGATCAGCAGCGCCCCGACGCGGTCACACGCGGCCCGCGCGGCCCGCAGGACGTCGGCGGGCACGGGACGGACCCCGCCCTCGCCCTGCACGACCTCGACGAGCACCGCGCTGGTCCGCTCGTCGACCGCCGCGTCGAGCGCCGCGGCGTCGTCGTGCGCGACGTGCGTCACCCAGTCGCCCAGCGGCTCGAAGGGCTCGTGCTTGGCCGGGTTGCCCGTCGCCTTGAGCGCGCCGAGCGTGCGACCGTGGAACCCGCCCGACAGCGCGACCACGCCGATGGCGTCGGGACGGCGCCGGCGCCCGTGCAGCCGTGCCAGCTTGATGGCCGCCTCGTTGGCCTCCGCGCCCGAGTTGCAGAAGAACGTCCTCGCGTCCGACCAGCCCAGCGTGTCGGCAAGGCCCTCCGCCAGTTCGATCTGGGGCCGGGTGAAGTACAGGTTCGACGTGTGGGACAGCGTGGCGGCCTGTTCCGACACGGCCGCGGTCACCTCCGGATGGGCGTGCCCGAGGGCGGTCACGGCCAGGCCCGACAGCGCGTCGAGGTGGGCCCGCCCGTCCCCGTCGTACAGCCACACCCCCGAGCCGCGGACGAACGCGGCCTGCTGGCGACCGTACGTGTGCATCAGTGCCGCGGCCTCGCGGACGCGGATCTGGTCGAGGTCGTCGGTCATGGCTGCGCCCCGGTGTCGTCGACGTCGTCGTACGACGGCAGGATCATCGTGCCGATTCCCGCGTCGGTGAAGATCTCCAGCAGCAGGGCGTGCTCGATGCGACCGTCCAGGAGGTGGGCCTGCCCGACGCCGTCGGAGAGCGCGTCGATGCAGCCGGAGATCTTGGGAACCATACCGGTCACGATGCGACCGGTGGCGAGCATGTCGCGCAACTGGGCGACGTCGACCTCGCTCAGCAGGCTGCGGTCATCGGAGCCGAACGAGTCGTACAGCCCGGCGACGTTGGTCAGGTAGATCAGCTTGTCGGCGTCCAGCGCCGCCGCGACCGCGGACGCGACCGCGTCGGCGTTGACGTTGTAGTCCTGCCCGTCGTCGCCGCGCGCGACCGTGGCGATCACGGGGACCACGCCCCTGCCCAGCAGCGACCGGACGACCGCCGGATCGACCCGGTCGACCTCGCCGACGTAGCCCAGGGCGGGGTCGGCCGGGCGCGCGGTCACCAGCCCCGCGTCGGTGCCCGCCAGACCGACGGCGCGCGTGCCGGCCTGCGAGATCATGCCGACCAGGTGCGGGTTGACCCTGCCGAGCAGCACGTAGCGGACCGCCTCGAGCATCGCCTGATCGGTGACGCGCCGCCCGTCGACGAACTCGGACCGCAACCCGAGCCGTTCGGCGAGCTGGGAGATCTGCGGTCCGCCACCGTGCACGACGACGATGTTGAGCCCGACGGACCGCAGCAGCGCGACGTCCGCCGCGAAGGACGACTCCATGGCCGACGTCGTCTCGCCCTGTCCGACGCTGCCGCCGATCTTCACGACGACCGTCCGGTCCGCCCAGCGGGTGATCCACGGCAGCGCCTCACGCAGCACACGCGCCTTGTCCTGCGCCCTGACGGCCCGCCGCGGCAGCGCCGCGTGCGCCTCGTCGATCGTCGACCGTGGGTTGGTCGTGGTCACCGTGGCTCCCCTGCTGTCCGCGCCGAGCGGCCGCTCACGTCGTGTACTCCGCGTTGATCGTCACGTACCCGTGCGTCAGGTCCGACGTGAGCACCGTCGCGTCGGCGTCGCCCAGGCCGAGATCGACCGTGACGTCGACCTCCGGACGCGACAGGACCGACGCAGCCAACCCGTGGTCGAACGACGCGCCCGCACCGAAGCGGCACACCGTGACCGGCCCGAACCGGATGTCGACCGTTCCGGGTGAGAATGGCACGTCCGATGCACCCATGGCGGCCAGCACGCGGCCCCAGTTCGGATCGCCCCCGGCGAAGGCCGTGCGCACGAGGACACTGTCGGCGATCGCACGGCCGAGTGCGGCGGCGGCGTCAACCGTGCGGGCACCGGTGACCCGGAGCCTGACCAGGTGGGAGGCGCCCTCGCCGTCGCGCACGATCTGCTCGGCCAGCTCACCGAGGACGGCGGTCAGACCCTCGGTGAACGCCGCGATGCCCGGCGCCGGACGGGGGCGAGCGGAGCGAGCCGGGGGGTGGGGAACTGCCTGTGCGGCGTCGCCGGTCGCGAGCACGATCACCGCGTCGTTGGTGCTCATGCACCCGTCCACGGTGATGCGCCCGAAGGTCACGTCGACAGCCTGCGCGACGACCGGTTGGAGGATCCGCGACGGCACGGGTGCGTCGGTCGCGGCCACGCACAGCATGGTCGCCATGGCCGGCGCGATCATGCCGGAGCCCTTGGCGAACCCCGCGATGGTGGCACCGCCGTCGGCGGCGTCGAGCTGCACCGCCACCGACTTCGGCATGGTGTCGGTGGTCATGACCGCACGCGCCGCGGCGGCGCCGCCCCCGCTGTCGGCCGTGGCGATCGCCGCATCGACGCCCGCGAACAGCTGACCGCGTTGCGGCGTCAGCGGCTGGCCGATCACACCGGTGGAGCACACGAGGACGTCCTCGGTCTCGCAGCCGAGCCCGGCGGCCGCATGTGCCGCCGTGTCGACGGCCACCTGCTCCCCGTCCGGGCCCGTGCACGCGTTGGCGTTGCCGGCGTTGAGGACCACCGCGCGTGCCCGGCCGTCGGCCGCGTGCCGCGCCGTCACCTCGACGGGCGCGGCGCGAACCTGGTTGGTGGTCTGGACGACGGCGACGTCGACGGTGCGTCCGGCATCGACGACGGCGACGTCGGGCGACCCGCTCGGCTTGAGCCCGGCCGCGACACCGGCGGCGCGGACGCCCGGCACGGCGCAGATCCCACCGGCGACCGGCGCGAAGGAGTCGATGGGCCGGCCGTACCAGGCGTCGGCGACGTCGGCCCCGGTGCTCACCGGGCCACTCACGGGTACAGTCCCGCGATCGGCAGGCCGGCCGTCTCGGCCGTGCCCGTGGCCACGTTGGCCGCCTGGATCGCCTGCCCCGCGGCGCCCTTGACCAGGTTGTCCAGCGCGCACGAGGCGATCAACGTGGACGCCGACGCATCGACGGCGACCCCGATGTGGGCACCGTTGCCGCCGACGACATGGGTCGACCCGGGCCATGCGCCGGGGTCGAGCACCGACACGAACGGCTCGTCGCGGTAGTGCTCGGCGACGATGCCGTGGACGTGTGGTGCAACGTCCGGTGCCGCCAGCGCGGCGGTCACGGTGACCACCATGCCGCGGGCCATGGGCACGAGGTGCGGCACGAACGTGATCGGGTTCGGTCCACCGCCGGCCGCGGTGAACTGCGCGCTGATCTCCGGCGTGTGCCGATGTCGCGGCGCGGCGTACGCAGCCACGTTGGCGTGCGCGTGGCTGGCGTGCAGGTCGTCACGCAGACCGCGCCCGGCACCGCTCCAGCCGGACATCCCGTGCACGGCGATCGGGCCGTCGCCGAGCACCCCCACGAGCGGGACCAGCGCCAGCAGCGCCGCTGTGGGGTAGCACCCCGGCCCGGCGACCAGTTCGGCGCCCGGCAGGTCGTCGCGGGTCAGCTCCGGCAGTCCGTACACGGCGGGGGTCAGCGACGGGCTCGTGTGCTCGTCGCCGTACCACCGCTCGAACCTGGCGGGGTGCAGCCGGAACGCTCCGGACAGGTCGACCACCGTGCGCTCCTTCGACACGAGGTCGGGCAGGAGCGCCAGGCTGACGGCATGTGGTGTCGCAGAGAAGACGACGTCGCAGTCGGCCAGTGCCGCGGGCGTCGCCTCGACCAGCTCGTGGTCGGCGATCGGTGTGCCCCGCAGCTGTGGGAACACCGTGGCGACGGCCTGCCCGGCGCTGCGGCCGCCCGCGACGACTCGCACCGTGAACGCGGGGTGTCCGAGCAGCAGGCGCAGCAGTTCCGCCCCGCCGTACCCCGAGCCGCCGATCACGCCGACATCCATCACGCACCACCTATTCGCACTGGTGCATAGTTATACACGCTCCATGCGAGGGGTGCATGACCCAGCCAACCCGGCGCCACGGGGTCGCAGCACGTCGACCGGGGCCGGCGTGCCGGTCCGCCCGGTGGACGGCAGCGCGCCGGGCCGCCGGGCGCCCTCAGGAACGGCGCAGCCGACCGCCGACCCGCTCGGCGACGCTGGCCGCGATCCCGTCGATCGCCGCGGCCTCGTCGACGTCGCGCAGCTGACGCGTGGCGTTGTCGAGGGCCACGTGGAAGGCCAGCGACCGCTGGCCTTCATCCAGCGTGCCGCCCTCGTACACGTCGAACAACGTCACGTCGGTGAGGTGCGGGCCGGCCCCGGCGCGTACCGCCTGCTCGATCGCCAGCGCGGGCACGTCGCCGTCCGTGACGACCGAGACGTCGAAGCGCAGGCCGGGCAGCAGCGACGGGCCCGTCACCTGCGGGTGACGGACACCCCCGGCCAGCAACGGTTCCAGGCGGAGCTCGCCGACGACCGTGCGTGGCGGCAGGTCGAGCGCATCGACGACCCGCGGGTGCACCTCGCCGACGGCCCCGATCACCACACCGTCCAACGACAGCCGTGCGGCGCGTCCGGGGTGGAACGGCGCCTCGTCGGTCGGCTCGGGCACCAGCGCCGGGCGACCGGTGCGGCGCGCGACCAGTTGGCACACGCCGATCGCGTCGTACAGGTCGACGTCACGGCCGGGTCGGTCGTGGCGTGGCGCCTCGAACGGGCCGTAGGCCACCAGGCCCAGCATCAGCGGTTCGTAGGGCAACTGCACGTCGTCGGGGCCCCCGTCCGCGCCCGGCTCGTCGTCCGTCGGTGGGAGGTAGACGTGGGCGGTCTCGAACAGTGCGGCCGCGGCGACCTGCCGGTTGGCGTTCTGGCGCACGATCCGCAGCAGGCTGGGCAGCAGCGACGTCCGCAACACGCCCGCCTCCTGTGACAGCGGGTTGACCAGCGCGACCGTCCCGAGCCGGCGGTCATCGTCGGTCCAGCCGAGGGCGGACAGGTCCTCGACTGTGATGAACGGCTCGGTCAGGATCTCGTGCCACCCCGCGCCGGCCAGCGTGTGCCGTACGCGGATGCGCGCGGCGTCCTCGACCGTGCGTGCGCCGGCCTGCCCTGTTGACGGAAGGGTCTCGGGGATGTCCGCGTACCCGTGGATCCGCGCGATCTCCTCGTACAGATCGACCTCGAGCCGAAGGTCCGGTCGATAGGCCGGACGCGTGACGGCCAGCCGTCCCTCCCCGTCGTCGGCGACGGTGCAGCCGATGCGCTCGAGCAGCGCCGTCTGTTCGTCGGCATCGACGGACGCACCGAGATAGGCGGCGGCACGTGCCGTGCGCAGGGTGATCGGCGTGTGCTCGGGTGGGTTCGGGTAGTGGTCGGCCCCGCCGGTGACCGTGCCGCCGGCGACGTCGGTGATGAGCCGGGCGCACCGCGTGATCGCCGGAGCGGCGGACTCCGGCGGGACCATGCGCTCCCAGCGCATCGAGCCCTGGGTCACCAGTTGATGGCGGCGCACGGTGCGCAGGACCGTCCGCGGCGAGAAGTTCGCGACCTCCAGCACGACGTTGGTCGTCGCGTCGTTGATCTCGGTGTCCTCGCCACCCATCACGCCCGCCAGGCCGACGGGTCCCTTGGCGTCGCAGATCAGCAGATCCTCCGGGTCGAGGTCACGGTCGATGCCGTCGAGCGTCCGCAGCCGCTCCCCCGGGCGCGCGGTGCGCACGATCAGCTCGGGTCCGGCCAGCAGCGCCTCGTCGTACGCGTGGATCGGGTTGCCCAGCTCGAGCATCACCGCATTGGTGATGTCCACGACGTTGGACACCGGCCGCATCCCGGCGGCCATCAGCCGACGCTGCAGCCAGGCCGGCGACGGCCCGATGCGCACGTCGTCGACGGTGCGGACCTGGAACCGGCGGCACCGTTCGGTGTCCTCGATCGTCACCGGCACCCGGCACCCACCCGTCGGCTCGACGACCTCGGGCTCGCGGAGGGGCGCGCCGGTCAGTGCCGCGATGTCGCGGGCGACGCCCACGATCGACAACAGGTAGCCACGGTCGGGCGTGACCTCGATGTCGAACACCGGATCGTCGAGATCGAGCCACTCGCGCAGATCGGCGCCCAGCGGCGTGTCGGCGTCGAGGATCAGGATGCCGCGGTGGTCGTCGCTGATGCCCAGCTCCCTGCCGCTCGCGAGCATGCCGTCCGAGGTGTGGCCGAAGATCTTCCGCGCGTCGATCCGCAGGCCTCCGGGCAGCTCCGCGCCGGGCAGGGCGACGGCCACGCGGTCCCCGGCGGCGAAGTTGCTGGCACCGCACACGACGCGGTGATCGGCGTCACCGTCGAAGACGTCGACCAGGGAGAGCTTGTCGCTACCGGCGATCGGAGCGACGTGACGCACCTCGGCGACGCGGACGCCCCGGACCCCCGAGGTCGGGCGATCGATCGACTCGACGATCAACCCGCCACCGGTCATCACGTCGGCGAGTTCGTCGACCGACAGGCCGGGATCGATGTAGTCGGTCAGCCAGGACAGTGGGACACGCATGAGCTCGACCTTCGAATGTGGAGAACAGCGGGCGGCCTAGACGAAGCTGGCGAGGAACCGCATGTCGTTGTCGACGAACTGGCGGATGTCGGTGATGCCGTGGCGCAGCATGGCCATCCTGTCGACGCCGACGCCCCACGCGAAGCCCCGGACCTCCTCGGGGTCGTACCCGCCGGCGCGCAGCACGTTGGGGTGGACCATGCCGCAGCCCAGCAGCTCCATCCAGCTGCCCTCGTAGCGGGCCAGGACCTGGGCGGACGGCTCGGTGAACGCGAAGTGGTCGGGCACGAAGCGCAGCTCGGTGTCGGAACCGAGGATCGCGCGGGCGAACGCCACGACCGTGCCCTTGAGGTCGGCGAACGTCAGCGACTCGTCGACCGCGAGACCCTCGATCTGGTGGAACATCGGGAGGTGCGTCGCGTCGGCGGTGTCCGAGCGGTACACGCGGCCCGGGATCACGATGTACAGCGGCGGTGGTTGGGCGTGCATCGCGCGGACCTGCCCGGGTGACGTCTGCGTGCGCAGCAGGATGCCCGTCGTGCCGTCCGGGGTCGGGCGTGCGTCAGGTGTGAGCGGCCGCACGTAGATCGTGTCGCTCAACGACTTCGCCGGGTGGTCGGGCGGGCTGTTGAGCGCCGTGAAGTTGTGCCAGTCGGTCTCGACCTCCGGACTGTCGAGCACGGTGTAGCCCAACCCGACCAGGACGTCGACGATGGCCTCGGTCGTCTCGGTCACGGGGTGCAGGCTGCCGCGCGGGGGGATGCGTGGCGGCAGGGTGACGTCGATGGCCTCCTGCGCCAGCACGACCGCGTCCCGCTCGGCCTCCAGCACGGAACGGCGCTCCGCCTCGAGGCGTGCGAGCTCGCCGCGCGCGGCGTTGATCGTGGCGCCCAGGTTCCGGCGGTCCTCGTCGGACAGGCGGCCAAGCGTCCGCTGGACCGCCGCCATCGCGGACCGCTTGCCAAGGTGCGTTGCGCGCACCTGGTCGAGGGCGTCGAGCGAGGCGGCCGACGTGATCGCTTCACGCGCTGCGCGCGCAGCCGCATCGACCTCGGCGGCGCCCTCCGCCACGGCAGTGTCGGACTCGTTCATGGTCAGCTCCTACGGACCTGTGGTGATCGCCCAGTGTGGCCGCCCGCGACGCGGGCCACGCCGAGCGCGCGGCCACATGGTCAGGCGGGCACCGGGAGGTGCGACTCCGCGGGAGGCTGCCGATCCGGTCGAACCGCCCGCGGCGTCAAAAGCGCACGCTGAACATCCGGCGGCGCGGCGGTGCCGAGGAGCTGTCCATCACCCCCACTGTCGCCATCGGAGCTGCCGAAGTCAACCCGGGTGCGCGCGGCACTGCGGGGACGATGCCGGTCAGGGGCGGAGCTCGACGTCGGCGACGGGGACGGTGAAGGTGAAGCGTGTGCCCGCGTCGGGATCGCTGTTGGCCCACATGCGGCCACCGTGCGCGGTCACGATCCCACGGCAGATGTACAACCCCAGCCCGAGACCGCTCGTGCGCGTGCCCTGGAGCCGATGGTACTTGGCGAACAGCCGGTGCAACTCGGTCGAAGGGATCGCGCCGCCCGCGTCGGTGACCACGCAGCGCACCTCGTCGCTGTCCGCCACGGCGGTGATGGTGACGTCGCCTGCGCCGTGCTTGACGGCGTTGTCGAGCAGGTTCGTCAGCACCTGCGCGATGCGGTCGGGATCGACGACGACGTCGGGCAGGTCCGCGGCGACCTCGACGGACAGCCGGCGGTCTGGGTGCTCCTGTGAGAAGTGGCGGACCGCGGGCTCCACGACGTCGGCGAGCGCAACGATGCGTCGGCGCAGCGGCAGCCGGCCGGCGTCGATGCGGCTGACGTCGAGCAGCCCGGTCAGCAGTCGCGTCACCCGGTCGGCGTCCTCGTCGATCGTCGCGAGCATCTGCCGGCGGGTGGCGTCGTCGAAGCGGTCCCAACGCGCGAGCAGCGTCTTCGTGAACCCGCGGACGCTCGTCAGCGGCGATCGCAACTCGTGGCTCGCGGTCGATATCAGATCGCTGCGCTGGCGTTCGTCCCGCAACCGCCGGTCGGCGCGGCGCAGGCCCACGACGAGGGCATCGGTGCGACCGTCGTCGCCCGCCACCCGACGCCCCGTCACCGACACATGCACGTCGGAGCCCCGGTCACGCCGCAGCAGCAGCGTCTGCTCGGCGACGCGTGGCAGCACTGCGGGGTCCGCCGCGGGCAGCGCCGAGCACGACCACCAGTCGGAACCGCCGGCCTCCTCCAGCGGCAGGATCTCGCTGGCGCGCGCACCGGTGAGCTCGTCCACGGGACGGCCCACCAACCGGGCCGCCAGCGAGTTCGCCGCACGGACCGTGCCGTCGACGCCGACGATCACCAGCGGGTCCGGGAACAGCTCCAGCGCTGGATCGAGCTCGACGTTCATGCTTCCCACGGATCGTCAGGTGCCTCGCTGCCGCGCGACCTCGAAGACCACGATGGCGGCGGTCGTTGCCAGGTTGAGCGACTCTGCATGCCCGCGGTACCCCCGCCGCGACGGTCGCCTGATCGGTACGGACACCGACGTCGCGATCTGCCGCTGCATCGCGGCGGACAACCCGTGTGCCTCGTTGCCGAACACGATAGCTGTCGGCGGTGACCACGACATGTCGTCATAGCGCCGCCGGGCGTCCGCGACGGCCCCGACGAGTCGCATGCCCACATGCCGGCAGTGCGCGGCCAGCGCCGCGGGTTCGACGTCGTCCACGACGGCCAGGTGGAACAGTGACCCCGCGGAGGCGCGTACGACCTTGGCGTTCGTCGGGTCGACGCTGCCGTGGGTCAGCACCACCCCGTCGGCGCCGGCGGCGTCGGCGGTACGGATGACCGTCCCCAGGTTGCCGGGGTCGGCGACCTGGTCCAGCACGACCAGCAGGGTGGCGTCCGCCAGCGCGTCCAGGTCCGGCGCGGGGCGCGTCGCCACACCGACGATCCCCTGCGGCGTCCTTGCGTCGGCGAGCGCGTCGAGCGCGCGGTCGTCGACCGGGCGCACCGGGACACCGGACGCCACACAGCGGGCGACCGTCGCGCGCACCCGGTCGGACACGTCCGGGGCGACGAACACCTCGACCAGCGCGTCGAGCGCTTCGTCGACCGCGTTGGGCCCCTCGACCAGCAGCCGCCCGCTCGCGGCCCGCTCACGACGACGGCGCAGCCGGCGCGCGGCCTTGACGGCCGGGTGGCTGATGGCTGCCGGACGCTCGGACGTCACGGGTGGGTGACCTACGTGCCGGATGCCCCGCGGTGCGTCGGACCTGTCAGCCCAGGGCGTCCTTGGCGACGTCGACGAGCTTGGCGAACGCCGCAGGCTCACGGACAGCCAGGTCGGCGAGCACCTTGCGGTCGACCGCGACGTCCGCCTGCTTCAGCCCGTGGATGAACCGGCTGTAGCTGAGGCCGTGCTGACGCGCCCCGGCGTTGATGCGCGTGATCCAGAGGCGCCGGAAGTCGCGTTTGCGCGCACGACGGTCGCGGTACTGGTACCGCATCGCGTGCAGCACGGTCTCGTTCGCCACGCGGTAGCGACGGCGGCGCGCGCCGCGGAAGCCTTTGGCGCGGTTGAGCACCGCGCGGCGCTGCTTGCGGCCGTGGACGCCCCGTGTCACTCGTGCCATCGCCTTCCCCCTAGCTGCTCAGCAGCTTGCGGATCTGTGCAGCGTCGCCCTTGGACAGCTGCCCCTTGCCGCTCAGGCGACGCTTGCGCGAACTGCTCTTCTTCTCGAGCAGGTGGCCGCGGTTCTGGCGTCCGTGGAGCACCTTGCCGTTGCGCGTGATGCGGAACCGGTCCTTGGCTCCCGAGTGGGTCTTCTGCTTTGGCATGGCTGTCGCGTCCTTGTCTGCTGCGGCGCGGCCGGGGCGGTCCTTCGAAGTGGTGGGAGGGCCACGGCGGCACCGACGCGAGGGCGTCACACCAGAACGCCAGCACGCGCTGCATGCCGATGGACCGGGCCGGGTGCCCGTCGCGGGCCCCGCACGGTGGGAAGCGGCCGCTTCCACTTCGTCGCGCACCAGCCGGCCGGCTGGTGCGTCAACACACTCTAGCGCGTCACGCCGTTGTCACAGCGCGCCCGACGCCGTTCCCGGTTCCGCCGCGTCGGCTCTCCCGGACGGTCAGTCCCGTCCAGGAATCCACAGCCGGCTCGCAGGGTCGGGCCGCTGCTGTTGGGGCTGCTGTGGTTGCGGCTGGTCGGCCGCCGTCCCCTTCGCCTGTGTTGCCCCGGCGTCACTGGCGGCAGGCTGCGCCTGCGACGCGTCCTGCTCGGCCTGAACCTGCGCGAGCTGCAACTGGCGCACGGTCTCGCGCATCTGACCGGTGATCTGCTCGGGCACGTTGTCGGCCGTCGCGTCGAGCAGCGCGGCCATGCCGTCGATCATGACGCGCGCGTCGGGCTGACCGACCTTGACGTTGGCCGCCGTCGCCAGCAGGCCGAACGCCTGCACGATCACCTCGACCGGCTGCGCCGCCCGGAGGCTCTCCAGGTACGCCCGCATCTCCTCCTCGGTGGGCCCGTCGGCCATCGGATCTGCCATCGTGTGCTCCTGTCGGTCGTGTTGTGCCGCGCAACGGTCCGTCGGTGACGCGGTCCCGGGCGTCCCGGGTCGTCATGCCAACCCGACCCATCCTAGATAGGCAGCGATGATCGGCTGTCCCACCAGCAGCGACGCCAGCGCGCCCAGCGCCAGCCAGGGTCCGAAGGGTATGTGGTCCTTGCGCGTGCGCAGGCGCAGCGCGAGGAGCAGGCCCGCGATCACCCCGCCGCCGAAGAAGCCGAGGAAGAGCCCCAGCCAGAGGTGGGCCCAACCCAGGTAGCCGAGGCCCAGGCCGATGAACCCGGCGAGCTTCACGTCCCCCATGCCCATCCCCCGCGGGTTGACCAGCGCGAGCACGAGCAGCAGCACGAACGCGGCCAGGCCGGCGAGCGCACTCCGCACGGCCACCCAGGGCGTGCCCTCGAGCACCGCAGCCGTGGCGAGCAGCACGAACAGCAGCGGTGTCAGCGGATACGTCAGGCGGTTCGGGATGCGCCTGGTGTGCAGGTCGATGACCGCGACCACCAGCAGCAGCCAGCCGAACAGCAGGAACCCCGGCAGCGCCCATGTCCAGCCGATGCGCCAGCCGATCGCACCGAACAGCAGGCCGCAGGCGAGCTCGACGAGCGGCTGCCCGACGCTGATGGGCGCGTCGCACGCGCGGCAGCGACCGCCCCGCCACAGCCACGACGCCACCGGGACGCCGTCGAGCCCGCGGAAGGCGTGCCCGCACCGCGGACACGTCCCCGGCGCACGCAGCGGACCGCCCTCGGGCACCCGGGCGATCACGATGGTCCCGTAGGACCCCGCGACCAACCCCAGCAGCAGGCAGATCGGGACGACGAGCGCGCCGGACGGCACGACCGGGCTCAGGCCTCCTCGGACCGCCAGCTGGCGTCGGCGGTCGTCGGCTTGTCGATCGCCTCGAGCACGCGGGCGGTCTCGATCGCGGCCAGCGCCGCCTCGGCGCCGGCGTTGCCGCGCTTGCCACCGGCGCGGTCGACGGCCTGCTCCCAGGTCTCGGTGGTCAGCACGCCGAACGACACGGGAACACCGGTGTCGTCGGCCACGCCCCCGACCGTGGCCGCGTTGCCCGCCACGTAGTCGAAGTGCGCGGTCTGTCCCCGTACCACGGCAGCCAGCGCGATCACCGCATCGACCTCCCCCCGCTGCGCCAGGCGGCGCACCACGACCGGCAGCTCCCAACCGCCGGGCACCCAGGCCACGGTGATGTCATCGGTGCGGACGCCGTGGCGGCGCAGGCTGTCGAGCGCGCCGTCGAGCAGGCGGCGGGTGACGGTGTCGTTGAACCGGGTCACGACGATCCCGATCCGCAGGCCGGTGCCGTCCAGTGCGGCCTCGACGATCCTCATGGTGTGGTCCTCCTACGACGGTGGTGCGGAGTCGAGCAGACCGAGCTCATGGCCCATGCGGTCACGTTTGGTCCGCAGGTAGTGCAGGTTCTCCATCGTCGGGGTGGTCTCCAGCGGCACCCGCTCGACGATACGCAGACCATAGCCTTCCAGGCCGGCCCGCTTGGACGGGTTGTTGGTCAGCAGGCGCAGCGTGGACAGGCCGAGATCGACGAGGATCTGGGCGCCGGTGCCGTAGTCCCGCGCATCGGCGGGCAGCCCGAGCTCGATGTTCGCCTCGACGGTGTCACGGCCGCCGTCCTGCAGCTTGTAGGCCTGCAGCTTGTGCACGATCCCGATGCCACGGCCCTCGTGGCCGCGGATGTAGACGACGACCCCCTGCTCCGCCTCGGCGATCTGTCGCAGCGCGTCCTGCAGTTGCGTGCCGCAGTCGCACCGGAGGCTGCCGAAGACATCGCCGGTGAGGCACTCGGAGTGCATGCGGACCAGCACGTCCTCGCGGCCGGCGACATCGCCGCGCACCAGCGCCAGGTGCTGGTTGCTGTCGATGTCGGACTCGTAGGCGATCGCCTGGAACGGGCCGAAGGGGGTGGGGATGGTCGCTTCGGCCACGCGGTGCACCAGTTGCTCGTGCTTGCGGCGGTGCGCGATGAGATCGGCGATCGAGATCAGCGGCAGGTCATAGGTCGCCGCGAAGCGTTCGAGCTCGGGCAGCCGGGCCATGGATCCATCGTCGTTGATGATCTCGCAGATCGCGCCCGCCGGCGTCACGCCCGCCATGCGCGCGAGGTCGACCGCAGCCTCCGTGTGGCCGGCGCGGCGCAGCACGCCGCCGTCAGCGGCGCGCAGGGGGAACACGTGCCCGGGACGTTGCAGGTCGGCCTTCGCGGTCGCCTTGTCGGCCAGCGCACGGATCGTCGCCGCGCGGTCGGCCGCGGAGATGCCGGTGGTGGTGACACCCGCGACGTCGACCGACACGGTGTACGCGGTGCCACGCGGGTCCGTGCTGACCGGGACCATCAGCGGCAGGTCGAGCTCGTCGGCGCGCTCGCTGGTGATGGGGGCGCAGATCACCCCCGAGGTGTGACGGACGCAGAACGACACCGCCTCGGGCGTGACCAGTTCGGCGGCCATGACCAGGTCGCCCTCGTTCTCCCTGTCCTCGTCGTCGACGACGACGACCCAACCGCCCGCGGCGATCGCCGCCAGCGCCTCGGGGATGCTCGACATGGTCATGGCCGTGCCTCGGCGGTCACCGCGTCGTAGGGGGTCGCGGCGCCAGCGGACAAGAGCCGTTCGACGTACTTGGCGATCACGTCGGTCTCGAGGTTGACCCGGTCGCCGACCGTCCGCGAACCCAGCACGGTGACGTCGAGCGTGTGGGGGATCAGACCCACCTCGAACACCACACCGCCCTCCCGCGCGGGTTCGACGCCCATGACGGTCAGCGACGTGCCGTCCATCGCGATCGACCCCTTCTCCACGAGGTGAGGCGCCAGGCGCGGCCCGGCCGCCACCGCCATCACCGTCCATCCGTCGTGAGGCGTGAGGCCGACGACGGTTCCGATGCCGTCCACGTGACCCTGGACCAGGTGCCCGCCCAGACGCCCGTTGGCCGCCAGCGCGCGCTCGAGGTTGACCGGTGCCTCCGGCATCAGCCCACCCAGCGTCGTCCGGTCGAGCGTCTCGCCCATCAGGTCCGCGGTGAAACGGTCCCGTGTGGTGCGCGTGACCGTGACGCAGCACCCGTTGACGCTGACGGACTCTCCGGTCTGCAGGTCGGCGGCCATCGGGTGGGCGACCGTCAGCCGCCCGCCCGCCGGCCCTGGCGCGTTCTCGACGACGGTGCCGACCGCCTCGACGATGCCGGTGAACATCTGTCCTACTCCTCTCGCCTGCCGAGCGTGAGCACGGCGTCACCGCCGACCCGCTCGACGTCGTGCAGCACGTACCGCTCGGCGTCCTCCAGCGACGCCGGCCCGTCGGTGACCAGTGGCAGCGCGGCGTCCCCGAGCAGCAGGGGCGCGGTGTAGATGATCAGGCGGTCGAAGCACCCGGCCACCACGAACGATGTCAGCACCGTCGGTCCGCCCTCGATCAGCACGCTGCGCACACCACGCTGCCACAGGGCGTCGAGGACGGCTCGTGGCGCCAGCCGCCCGTCCGCCCCCGTCGTGACCCGCTCAACCGCGATGCGCGCGTGGCGCAGGGCGTCGTCGCGCGCGCCGGGCGCCACGAGCACCAGCGAGCGGCCGTCGGGGTCGTGGACGCGCGCGTCGACCGGCGTGCGTGCCCGCCCGTCCAGCACGACGCGCAGCGGCTGCGGTCCGCGCCAGCCGTCGAGCCGCACGGTCAGCTGTGGATCGTCGGTGAGCAGCGTGCCCGAGCCGACGACGATCGCGTCGACGCGGCCGCGGAGCGCGTGTGCGTGGCCTCTCGCGCCGTCGCCGGTCACCCAGCGGGAGGAACCGTCGGCGGCGGCCACGCGGCCGTCCAGGCTGACGGCACCCTTGAGCCACACGAACGGCCGGTGGGTCCGCACGCCGTGCCGGAAGATCTCGTTCTGGGCGACGGCGTCGTCGCGCAGCAGCCCGACGTCGACCGCGATGCCGACCCGCCTGAGCGCGTCGGCGCCGCCCGCCGCGACGGGGTTCGGGTCGGTCGCGGCGATGACCACGCGTCCGACCCGGGCGCGGATCAGCGCGTCGACGCACGGCGGCGTGCGCCCGGTGTGGCTGCACGGTTCGAGCGTGGTGTAGACCGTCGCGCCCGTTGCCCGCTCGCCGGCCGCGTCGAGCGCGACGATCTCGGCGTGGGGTCCGCCGGCGGCCTCGTGCCAGCCCTCGCCGACGACGTCACGGCCGGCCACGATGACGCATCCCACCATCGGGTTCGGTGACACGGTCGCGCGCCCGCGCTCGGCAAGGTCGAGCGCGCGACGCATCGCACGCACGTCATCCACGGATGACCTTTCCGCCTTCTCCTCTCCGGACTGTCACCGTCGGCCCCGGACTTGTTACGTGCGTACGCACCGGGTCCACCGTCCGAGCTGTCGGCCGGGTCGCGGGCTTCCCACTGATCGTGGGCCACCGCCGGTCGGGAGTTGCACCCTGCCCCGAAGGCGCGCGGCCGCCAGGCGGCCACGTGCCACCAAGCCTAGCGTCGACCTGCGTCCGTCGGCGTGACCCCCGGTGCCGGAGCACGGCGATGTACATCCCGTCGCAACCGTGGACGGCCGACGTCAACTGCAGGCCCGGACCCGCGGCGCCGGTGGTTGGTTGCGGCCCCTCGTCGCGTGCCGTGACCGGTTCGCACACGAACGCCGGGTGCGCCTCCAGGAACGCCTCGACGACGTCGATCGTCTCCGCGCGGGTCCACGTGCAGACGCTGTACACCAGTGCTCCGCCGCCGGCCACCGTGCCGGCCGACGCCTCCAGCAGGCGCGCCTGCACCGCGGCCAGGTTCTCGACGTCGCCGGCGTTTCGCCGCCACCGCAGCTCCGGACGGCGGCGCACGACCCCGAGCCCGCTGCAGGGAGCATCCAGCAGCACGCCGTCGAACACACCCGCCCGCCAGGGTGGTCGCGCGCCGTCGGCCGCGAGCAGCCCGATCGGCAGGTCGAGGCGCCGGCCGAGGTCGGCCACCAGCCCGAGCCGGTCGACGGAGCGGTCCGCGGCGATCACCGCGCATCCCAGCGCGGCCAGGTGGCTGGCCTTGCCACCCGGCGCCGCACACGCGTCGAGCACACGCACGCCCTCGGTGGCCCGGTCGGTGTCGCCGCGTGTCCGGGCGAACGCAGCGGCCGCGACCCGACCGACGACCATGGACGCCTCGTCCTGGATCACGGCACGCGGGACGTGCCGGAGCACCGCCGGCGGCGCGATCCCGTCGACGTGGAGGGCGTCCGGTGCCAACCGCCCGGGTTCGACGTTCGCGCCCGCCGCGGTAAGCACGTCGGCGGCGTCCGATGCCCCGGTCGTCCGGACCGTCAGCTCGGGCGGCTGGTTGCCGGCGTCGAGCTCGCGGTCAGCGGCCGGGCCGAACCGGGCGTCCGCCTCGTCGACGACCCAGCGCGGGTAGCCCAGCCGCAGCGCTCTGCCGGCGACGCTGTCCGCGGGAGGCCACGGCAGTGTCGGACGCCGCCGGGCGAGGTTGCGCAGCACGCCGTTGACGAACCCGACGACCCGCGCACCCAGCTGCGCCCGCGCGACGTCGACGGTGGCCGACACGGCCGCGCGATCGGGCACGCGACCGAACAGCAGCTGCCAGGCACCGCACCGCAGCAGGTCGAGCGCGTCGTCATCGACGCTGGCCAGCCCGCGCCGCACCACGTGGCCGAGCGCCCAGTCCAGCGTCCCCTCCCACCGCAGGGTCTGGAACGCGAGGTTGCTGGCGAAGGCACGGTCCCGCGCGTCGAGGTTGCTGGCGGTCAGTGCGCGGTCGACCACCGGACCGGTCCACGCGCCGTCGCGGTGCACGGTCCGCACGATGCGCCACGCGACCGCCCGGGCGTCGTCCGCGCTCACCGGCCGGATCCGCGATCGGTTCGCGCTCGGCGGACAGCCGGGCCGCGTCGCCTCATCGCAGCACCTCCCCCACCGGTTGGTACCCGTTGACGAAGGCGGCGCCTGACATGGTCCGCTTGCCCGCCGGTTGGACCTCGTCGAGCCGCAGCGCCTCGACTCCGCAGGCGACCACCGGCGCGCCAGTGCGGTCGTCCACGCCGGTCACCGTGCCGGGGGTGCCGGTGGCCGGAACGATCTGCGCCCGGTGCAGCTTGAGCCGGGCGTCACGGAACGTCGTGTGCGCGCCGGGTACGGGGTTGTACGCCCGCACGGCACGGTGCAGGCGCTCAGCCGCGTCCGTCCAGTCCAGCCGGGCGTCCTCCGGGGCGATCTTGGATGCATAGGTGGCTGCTGCGTCGTCCTGCGGCCGCGGGGCGATGCTGCCGCCCACGAGACCGGCGATCGCCTCCACGAGCAGCGGCGCGCCGAGATCGGCGAGCCGTGCGGTCAGCTCGCCCGACGTCTCCGAGGGCCCGATGCGGGTGGTCCGCGTCGCGAGCACCGGACCGGTGTCCATCCCCGCGTCCAGCACGAAGCAGGTCACGCCGGTCTCGCGGTCGCCGGCCAGGATGCTCGCAGGGACCGGCGCGGCGCCGCGCCACGCGGGCAGCACCGAGAAGTGCAGGTTCACGAAGCCGTGCGGCGGGACGGCCAGCAGCGACGACGGCAGGATCTGGCCGTACGCCACCACGGCGCACACGTCCACGCCGCGCTCGGCCAGCTGCGGACCCGCCTCCGACGCGCGCCGCGGCTGGATGACGTCGACGCCCGCCTCCGACGCGGCGACCTTCACCGGGGGCGGGGCCAGCTGATGTCCCCGGCCACGCGGACGGTCCGGGTTCGTGACGACCAGTGGCACCACGACGCGCGCGTCGGCGAGCAGCGCCCGCAGCGCCGGGACAGCCGGACCGGGCGTGCCGAAGAACGCGACCCTCATGGGCGGCTCCGGGCGGGACCCTGCGCGTGGCGACCGCGGGCCCGGGCACTCACAGCTCTCGCGCCGGGGTCGGCTCGGGTGGGTGCTCGAGCTCGCCGCGCCGGATCCGCCGCATCGCCTCCTTGCGATCGTGGCGCGCGAGGTGGTCGATGAACAGGATGCCGTTCAGATGGTCGAGCTCGTGCATGAGGATCCGGGCGAACATGTCCTCACCGACCTCCTCGATCGGCTCACCGTGCACGTCGAACCCGCGCATCCGGGCGCGTCGCGGACGTTCCGCCGGATAGAACAGGCCCGGGAACGACAGGCAGCCCTCGTCGTCGACGACCGTCTCCTCGGAGGTCTCCCGCAGCTCGGGGTTCACGAACACGCCGTGGCGGTCTCCGTGCTCCCACACGAACAGCCGCTTGAGCACGCCCACCTGGTTGGCTGCCAGGCCCACGCCCTTGGCGCCACGGAGCGTGTCGAGCATGTCGTCGGCCAGCTCGCGCAGCGCGGCGTCGAAGTCGGTCACCTCACGGGCGCGCATCCGCAGGACCGGGTCACCGAAGATGGTGATGTCGCGTCGCGCCATGTCAACTCCTCTTTCCGTCCGGTCCCGCACGTGCTCCGGCGAAGACCACGCTCCGCCGTCCGTCTGTGTCCGGCCCGGCCACGCCTACGCCGGCGCCATGGGACCGGGCTGGGCGATCCGGTCCAGTGACGGCACCGGATCGACATCGACCGTCACGCGGCGGTCCTGTCGTGCCCACCGCCGGCGCACCGGGTCGAGCGCCGACAGCGTGCCACGTGGATCGTTGCTCTTCACGACGACGCGGCCATCCAGGTCGGGACCGGTCAGCTCGTCGTCCGGTGGCAGCGCGCTGCGGATGGCGTCCGTGAGCGTCTCGGCGTCGCCGGTGGGCAGGTCGACGTTGACCAGCACGCGACTCGGCGGATACCCGAGCTCGGCACGGCGGGCCGCCTCGCCCCGCCAGAACCCGTCGGGATCCCACCGGACCAACGCCTGGATGGCGGGGTGGGCGGGCTGCCGCGTCTGGATGACCATGTGGCGTGTCCACACCGCGGTCAGGCACAGCCGCAGCAGGTCCTCCGCCGCGTCGTAGCGGGGACGACCGAGCAGGGCGTCGGCGTCGGGCAGGACCAGGACATCCGCTGTGGCATCGGCGAGCCAGGCTGGGCGCCGCACCACGCTGCCACGCGTCATGACGGCGATGGCCGGACGCCTGGCGGGCCCCTCGGCGTCGAAGCCCTCCATCACGACGACGTCGGCCTCGGGGTAGGCCGTGCGCAGTTCGGCGCCCCAGCGCGTCGTGCCGGCGGCGAGCGGGGCGAACGCGGTGTCCGCACACGCCGCGCAGGGCTCGGCGGGACCCTGCCAGCCGCACGTTGCGCAGCGACGTGCGCCGCCGCGCGACGGTGCGAGCGATCCCTCGCACACAGGACACGCGGCGCGCAGACCACAGCGCCTGCACGCCAGCACCGTCCCGTCGCCGCGGCGCGCCACCAGCACGACCGCGGCGCCGTCGGCGGCGACCGCGGCGCGCACTGCGTCGTCGGCCGGCGCCGACAGGCGGCTGCGGACGGTCTGGCGCTCATGCGGGTCGACCACGTCGACGCGTGGGGCTTGCTCCCGCACGCGGGCCCGCGGCGCGTCGACCACGACGACGTCACCCCGGCTCAGCAGGCGATGGACCGCCGCGCTGGGCAGCGCTCCGGTCAGGACCGTCGTCGCACCGACCATCCGGCCGCGCGCCAGCGCGACGTCACGCGCGTGGTGGCGCGGGCTGCGACGTTCTTTGTAGGCGGGGTTGGCCTCGTCGGTGACGACGATCAGCCCCAGGTGCCGCAGTGGTCCGAAGACCGCACCGCGCTCGCCGACCATGACCCGCGCGTGACCGGTCCGGCCGCGCAGGAATGCGCGGTAGCGCGCACGGTCCGAACGGGCACCCCGCAGGTCCGCGCCGTCACGTCCGACCCGCGCCAGGCAGGCGTCGGGCACCGGCGAATGCGGATCCGGCGCCAGCACGAGCGCGCTACGCCCGGCGGCCAGGCAGCGGTCCACGAGGTCGACGACCAGATCCGCGACGTCGTCGTCGGGCAGGGGCCGCAGCCAGAAGGCCGGCGCCGGACCTGCGCCGTCCGGTGGCGACGCCGCCGCACGCAGCAGCGCCGACCCCGCGTAGTGGGCCCATGCGCGCGTCGGACACGGTGGCCGCTCGGCGGCGGTGACGTCCGCGGGGTCGCCCCATCCGGCGATGGCGTCCTCGGCGGCGGCCACACGCCTGGGGATCGCGTGGCGGAGCACGCTGGCCAGCGTGCCACCCCACCGCCGTGCGACCCAGCGGCACAGGCGCAGATCGTCCGCGTCGAACCGCGCCACCGGGCCGCGGACGTCGACGAGCGCCTTGATCTGCGCCGGGTCGGCGTTGGTGGACGTCCCGACGTCCACGACCCAGCCGTTGCGCCGGCGTCCCGCGAAGCTCACGCGCACCTCGTGGCCGGGTCCGACGGTCACGCCGTCGGGCACGGAGTAGTCGAACGGCCGGTCCAGGTGCAGCGGTTCGACGTCGACGATCACCCGTGCGTAGCGCCGAGCGGTCACGCGCGGGCGGCCCGCACCAGGTCGTCGGTCCGGTCGGTGCGCTCCCAGGTGAACCCTGGACCGTTGCGCCCGAAGTGACCGTAGACCGCCGTCTTTCTGAACACCGGTGCCAGCAGGTTCAGATCGCGGATGATCGCGGCGGGGCGCAGGTCGAAGACCTCGTCGATCGCCGCGACGATCCGGTCGGGATCGACGTGGGCGGTGTCGAACGTGTCGACGCCCAGCGACATGGGCCGCGCACGACCGATCGCGTAGGCGACCTGCAGCTCTACGCGGTCGGCGAGTCCGGCCGCCACCACGTTCTTGGCCACCCACCGGGCGGCGTAGGCCGCCGACCGGTCGACCTTGGTGGCGTCCTTGCCGCTGAACGCGCCACCACCGTGGCGGGCCATGCCGCCATAGGTGTCGACGATCACCTTCCGTCCCGTCAGCCCGGCGTCGGCCTGCGGGCCGCCCAGCTCGAACCGGCCGCTGGGGTTCACGAGCACCTCCCGGTCGTCCCAGGCGATGCCCGCCGGGACGGTCGGCGCCACGACGTGCTCCACGAGGTCCGGCAGCAGCAGCGTCCGGACGTCGATGTCCGCGCGGTGCTGTGCCGAGATCAGCACCCGCTCGATGCGGACCGGCTTGTCGCCCTCGTACGCGACGGTCACCTGGGTCTTGCCGTCCGGCAGCAGGTACGGCACGACGCCCGAGCGACGGACCTCGGCGAGGCGTTCCGCCAGCCGGTGGGCGAGCTGGATGGGCAGCGGCATCAGTGCGTCCGTCTCACGGCACGCGTAGCCGAACATCATGCCCTGGTCGCCGGCGCCGAGCCCGTCGAGGTCGGCATCGGCGCCACCTGCGCCCTCGCGCAGCTCGTAGGACCGGTCCACGCCGGCGGCGATGTCGGGCGACTGCTCGTCGATCGCGACCAGCACGCCGCACGTGCGACCGTCGAAGCCGCTGGCCGGGCTGTCGTAGCCGATGTCGGTGATCGTCGACCGCGCGATGTCGGCGATGTCGACGTAGGTGCCGGTACGCAGTTCGCCGCCGACGAGCACCAGTCCCGTGGTCACGAACGTCTCACACGCCACCCGGGCTCTCGCCGGATCGGGATCGCCGGCCAGCACGGCGTCGAGCACCGCGTCCGACACCTGGTCGGCCACCTTGTCCGGGTGCCCCTCGGTCACCGATTCCGACGTGAACAGGCGAACCCCGTCGCTCACGTCACGTCCTTTCTCATGTCATCGACCACGCGGTCGCCGGGCCGGATCTCGTCGTCAGGCGTTCCGCCGCTGTGCCAGGAGCTCGGACACCTCGTCGCACACGACCGCCGCCAACCGATCCTTCGTCGTGAGCGGCACCTCGCGACGCCCGCCGTCGGCGCGGAGCAGGACCGCCTGGTTCGTGTCGACGTTGAACCCCGCATCGGCCATGTCGACGCGGTTGACGACGATCAGGTCCAGGCCCTTGCGGTGCAGCTTCTCACGTCCGTGATCCTCGGCCAGATCGGTCTCCGCCGCGAACCCAACGAGCACCCGACCGCCCTTGCACGCGCCGAGCTCGGCGAGGATGTCCGGGTTGCGCACCAGGGTGACCGTCGACAGCTCGTCGCTGTCCTTCTTGATCTTGCTGGCGCTGTAGCGCTCGGGGCGGAAGTCGGCGACCGCAGCGGCCTTGATGACGATGTCGGCCTCGTCGACGAGGCCCACGATGGCCGACCGCATCTGCTCGGCCGTCTCGACGTCGTGCACCCGGACCCCGGGCGGGTCGTCGAGGTTGTTCGGCGCGGCGACCAGGTCGACCTGCGCGCCCCTGCGCGCCGCCTCGCGGGCCAACGCGTACCCCATCTTGCCGCTGGACCGGTTGCCGATGAAACGCACCGGATCGATTGGCTCCCGTGTGCCACCGGCCGACACGATCACGCGCCGACCCTCGAACGAGCTGTCGGTCCCCCTGACGGCCGTCACCACCGCGGCGACGATCGCATCCTCCTCCGCCAGTCGCCCCTCCCCCA
This sequence comes from Euzebyales bacterium, assembly GCA_036374135.1. Taxonomy (NCBI): domain Bacteria; kingdom Bacillati; phylum Actinomycetota; class Nitriliruptoria; order Euzebyales; species Euzebyales bacterium. The sequence continues at coordinate 54,592 of DASUUK010000075.1, read as the reverse complement.
CGTCGCCGACGGCCAGCTCGCCCTCGTCGGGCCCGACGATGTGCACGCCACGGCCGCGGAGCGTCGACGTGTTCTCACGCGTCGCGGGATGGCGCCACATCTCGGTGTGCATCGCGGGCGCGACCACCACGGGGCAGTCCAGCATCAACGCCGTGCTCGTGACGAGGTCATCGGCGAGGCCGACAGCCAGCTTGGCGAGCAGGTTCGCGGTCGCCGGAGCGAACACGGCGACGTCGGCCTCGCGTGCGAGGTGGATGTGCGGCGCGTGATCGGTCGGCGAGAACACGTCCGCCGGCACGCTGCGGCCGGTCAGGCCCTCGAACGTGGCCGGACCGACGAACGTGGCGGCGGCAGGCGTCAGCAGCGCCTGCACGGTTGCACCCGCACGGATCAGCGCGCGGGCGAGCATGGCCGCCTTGTAGGCGGCGATCCCGCCGGACACGACCAGCAGGACGTGGTGCCCCGCCAGGTCCTTGCGGGCGTCGCTCACACTGGCAGGCTAGGAGGCCGGGGCGTCGTCGTCGGCCGGAGCCGCCTCGTCGCCGTCGTCAGCGGTCACGTCGGATTCGTCGACCGTGGCGTCGCCGATGGCGTAGATCTCGGCGCCGCCCTGCTCCTCGGTGCCTCCCAGCAGATCCTCGGCGGCACGTCGACGGTCGCCGGCGTACTGCGGCACGATCTTGGTCGCGGCGATCTCCTCGAGGGCGATCGACAGGGGCTTGTTGGAGTCCACCTGTTCGACCAACGGGGGCGTGTACTGCCCCAGTCCCTCGCCGAGGGAGTGGTAGTAGTCGTTGATCTCCCGCGCGCGCTGTGCCGCCAGGTGCACCAGCGTGTACTTGCTGTCGACCTTCGACAGCAGATCGTCGATGGTAGCGATGAGGTGCTCCTTGCGTGCGGCGTCGATGTGAATGCGAAAGCGGGCACCCGGATGTCAACCGGCGCCCGCAGCCAGTATACGGGCGATCTCGTCGGCGGCCGCGTCGATGTCGTCGTTCACCACCCGGTGATCGAAGGCCGACGCCTGGGCCAGCTCCCACTCCCCGAGTGCCATGCGTTCGGCCACCCGCCGCTCGTCGTCAGCGCCCCGCCCCTGCATGCGCGCGACCAGTGTGTCCAGATCCGGCGGATGCAGGAAGATCAGCAACGCCTGGGGGAACTCCTTCTGGACGGCCAGCGCACCGTTGATCTCCAGCTCCAAGAGGATGGGCCGGCCGGCCGCCAGCGGCTCCCGGACGCTGCGCCACGGCGTGCCGTAGCGGTTGCCGCCGAACCGGGCCCACTCGAGCAGCTCGTCCTCGGCGATCATGCGATCGAACTCGGCATCCGTCACGAAGTGGTAGGAGACACCGTCGCGCTCCCCCTCGCGCGGGCGGCGGGTCGTGGCCGACACCGAGACGGTCCAGCCCTCGAGCCTGTCGCGCAGCGCGGCGATCACCGTGCCCTTGCCGACGCCCCCGGGGCCACTGAGGACAGCGATCCGCGATCCGTCACCCGCCGTCGTGGTGCTGCCCGATCCCATGTCAGGCGCCGCGTCGGAGGACGTGACCGGTCACTGCCCGGAGAACTCGGCGAGCAGCCGCTCCCGCTGGTTGACGCCGAGGCCGCGCAGGCGTCGCGACGGCGAGATGTCGAGACGTTCCATCAGCCGCCGGGCCCGCACCCGGCCGACCTTCGGCATCGACTCCAGCACCTCGGACACCCGGGTCTTGGCGATCACCTCGTCGTCGTCAGCTCGCGCGAGCACTTCTCCGAGGTGGATCTCACCCGCCTTCAGCCGCTGCTTCATCTCGGCACGGAGCTTGCGTGCCTCCGCAGCCTTGTTGAGCGCCTCTCGCCGGGCGTCGTCATCGAGTTCGGGCAACGGCATGGGTCCTCCTCGGACGACTCGCCGGAACGTGCGCGCATACTATCCGCCGCGCTGAGCGGGTGAACCTCGTGGCGGCGATCTTCAACTCCCGGTCGCGGCGGACACGCCGGCATGCGCGACCCGTCGGACGCACCGCCGTCCACCAACGAGTACCGCACCCGGCCGCCCATCTACAGCTCGCTGGCGGTGAACAGCGCCGACAACTTGAGATCGTCCTCGGCGAGCTTCTGTGCACCGCCGGCTTCACGGTCGATCACGCACACGACCTGGTCGACGATCGCGCCGAGTTCACGAAGGTCGCCGGCGGACGCCCGGACCTGGCCGCCGGTCGTGATGACGTCCTCCACGATGACCAGCCGCAGTCGGTCGACCGCACCACCCTCGGCGAACCGGGCGGTCCCGTAGGTCTTCGCTTCCTTGCGCACGAAGCGCGTCGGCAGCCCGGTGACCTGCGACAGCACGACGGCCAACGGCACACCGCCGAGCTCGAGGCCGGCCAACGCGTCGATGTCGTCGGGGACCAGCGGGGCCATCGCCTCGGCGATGTCCCACAGCAGCGGGGGATCCGATTCGAAGAGGTACTTGTCGAAGTATTCGGTGCTGGTCGCACCCGAACGCAGCACGAAGTGCCCGGTCAGGTGCGACCGTGCGCGGATCCGCCGGGCGAGGCGTTCCCGTGTCACGGCCGTGACGCCCCGCCGACCGACGACGTCGCCGCGATCTGCCGACGGATGAGGCGGACAGCTGCGGCCGGGTCGGCCGCGGTCGTGACCGCGCGTCCGATGACCAGCAGGTCCGCGCCCGCCTCGACCGCCGCCCGCGGCGTCACGACACGAGCCTGATCATGCATCGCTGCTCCCTCCGGCCGGACGCCCGGCACGACGAGTGTCACGTCGCCGCCGACGGTCTCACGCACCGTCGCAACTTCGTCTCCAGCGCACACGATACCGGCTGCACCCGCCGCCACCGCACGGGACGCGAGACGGGGCACCAGTCGCGCCGCCCCACCGACGCCGAGCGCCGACAGCTCGTCATCGTCGATGCTCGTCAGGACGGTGACCGCGAGGATGTCGACGTCCGGCGCGGCATCGACGGCGGCGGCGACCATGGCCGCGCCACCGCCGGCATGCACGGTCAGCATGGCGGCGCCGTGCGCGGCGGCGGCGCGTGCCGCACCCGCGACGGTGTGCGGGATGTCATGCAGCTTGGCGTCGCAGAAGACCGGCGCGTGCGCCGCCGCCAGACCGATGGCGCGCGGCCCCAGCGACAGCAGCGCCTGCAGGCCGATCTTCAGCACATCGACCTCGTCGGCGACCGCCGCGGCGAGCGTGGTCAGGCGCGCCTCGTCGTCTGTGTCCAACGCCACGGCGATTCGCGCGGGTGCCATCACCGGCCTCCGTCCGACACGGCGCCGCGCAGCCCGGCGATCGACGGCTCGTCGTGGTCAGCCAGCCAGGTCTCGAGGTCCTCGACGGCGCGGGGGATGGCCAGCGGGTCGGCGAAGGTGGCCGTTCCGATCGCCACGGCGCTGGCTCCCGCCATGACCATCTCGAGGACGTCGGACGCGGTACGCACGCCACCGAGCCCGATGATCGGCACGGGACCGAGTGCGCTGTGCACCTGGTGGACGGCGCGCACTGCGACCGGCCGGATCGCGGGACCCGACAGTCCGCCGGTCCCTGCCGCCAGCCTCGGGCGACGTGCCTCGACGTCGATCGCCATGCCGAGCAGGGTGTTGATCAGGCTCACGCCGGTCGCGCCCGCGTCGACCGCCGCCGCCGCGATGATCGCGATGTCCGTGACGTCCGGCGTCAGCTTGGCGAAGACTGGCAGGTCGACGGTGGAGGTGACGGCCGCGATCGCCTCGCCCGTCGGGCCGGTCCGGCACGAGAAGACGATGCCACGGTCCTCGACATTCGGACACGAGATGTTGACCTCGAGCGCAGCGAGGCCCGGCACGTCGCGGAGGCGCTTGGCGAGCAACCCGTACTCGTCGACGGTGCGTGCCGCGATGCTGGCGATCACGGGAACGTCCCGGGCGGCCAGCCACGGCAGATCGCGCTCGAGCCAGACGTCGACACCGGGGTTCTGCAAGCCGATTGCGTTGAGCATGCCCGCCGGGGTCTCGGCCATCCTCGGCGTCGGCAGACCCTCCCGGGGCTCGAGGGTCACCGACTTGGTCACCATCGCCCCGAGCGTGGACAGCGGGAAGAAGCGCGCCATCTCGCGCCCACTGGCGAAACAGCCGCTGGCGGTCATGATCGGGTTGCGCAGTCGCAGCGGTCCGAGCTCGACGGCCAGATCGACGCTCACGGCCGCCCACTCCCGGCGTGGTCGCCGCGGTTCGTGGACGTCGCCCGTGCCGTCGGTCCCGATCGACGGCCGAGCACCGACGTCCACTCGATGCGAGCGGCGTCGAGCACCGGTCCGTCGATGCAGGAGCGGACGTTGCCGGCGACGGTGGGCACGACGCACGTCATGCACACCCCGATCGAACAGCCCATGTGCTCTTCGACGGCCACCTGGCAGGCGACGTCATGGGCGGCGCACACCCCGGCGACGGCGACGAGCATCGGCATCGGTCCGCAGGCGTGCACCACGGTCGGCGTTCCGTCGTGCTGACCCGGATGGTCGGCCAGCCGGGCACGCAACGCGTCAGTGACCAGGCCCGTGGCGCCCCGGCTGCCGTCCTGGGTCACCTCGTGGATGGTGACCTGCCCCGGCCGCGGGGCGACGGGGTACAGCACGGACGCGGTGCGCGCGCCGTTGAGCAGTTCCACCGCGTTGCCGCCGGCTGCGAGCCGGGACGCCGACCAGGCCAGTGGCGCCACCCCGTACCCACCGCCGACGAGCAGACAGCGCGCCGGTCGTTCCGGCGGGACGAAACTGGTGCCCAGCGGTCCTACGATGTCCAGTGGCGTCGAGACCGGTCGGGACGCCAGCCATGCGGTGCCGGCTCCGACGACGGCCATGACCAGTTCGATGGTGCCGGCGCCGGTGTCGACGCCTGCGATGGCGAACGGACGACGCAGCACGGTGTCCGCCGCGTCGACTCCCACGCTGACGAACTGGCCCGGCGCGGCGTTGGCCGCGATGGCCGGCGCCGCGATCGACAACGCGTGGTAGGCGCCGACCGGACGGCGCGCGACGAGCGCGCCGGTCGTGACGTCGACCGTGCCGGTCATCAGCGGGCCTCGACGCCCAGCGCCGTCCGCGCCTCGGTGTGGAACTCCTGGAGGCTGCGTACGCCGACCCCACCGACGCGCAGGGCCTCGATGCCCTGGATGGCGGCCAGGATGCCCGAGAGCGTTGTGATGCATGGCACCCCGTGGCGCACCGCGGCGGTCCGGATCTCGTAGCCGTCCGCGCGGGGGCCGATGCCACCGCGGGGCGTGTTGAACACCAGGTCCACCTCCCCGGCCTCGATGCGATCGACGATCGACGTCCCGCCGTGGACCCGCGCCTCCAGGTACTTGGCCACCACCTGCGCGTCGACGCCGCTGCGGCGCAGCGTGGCTGCGGTGCCCTCCGTCGCCACGATGTTGAAGCCCAGCTCGGCGAGGCGCTTGACCGGGAAGATCAGCGCCCGCTTGTCACGGTTCGCGATCGAGACGAAGACCGTGCCCTTCTCGGGCAGCACCATCGCGCCGGTGCCCGCCTGGCTCTTGGCGAACGCGACGCCGAAGTTGGCGTCGATGCCCATGACCTCACCGGTCGAGCGCATCTCCGGACCCAGGCGCGTGTCGACGCCCGGGAAGCGGTTGAACGGCAGCACCGCCTCCTTCACGGCCGTGTAGCCCAGCGGCGCCGCCGTGACCATGTCCAGCGGTGGCGCCATCCCCTCGTCGCGCAGTTCCGCGAGCGTCGCTCCGACCATCACCCGAGCCGCCAGCTTCGCCAGCGGGACACCCGTCGCCTTGGAGACGAACGGCGTCGTGCGCGACGCCCTGGGGTTGGCCTCCAGCACCAGCGCCACGTCGTCGCGCAGGGCGAACTGGATGTTGATCAGACCGCGCGTCCCCAGCGCGTGCGCGATCTCGCGCGTCTGCTCGCGCAGCAGCGCCAGCTGCGCGCGACCCAGCGTGAACGGCGGCAGCACGCACGCCGAGTCGCCAGAGTGCACTCCGGCCTCCTCGATGTGCTCGGTGATGCCGCCGACGAAGACCTCGGCGCCGTCGTAGACCGCGTCGACGTCGAGCTCGACCGCCGACTCGAGAAACCTGTCGACCAGCACGGCGCCCTCGGCGGCATTGGCCTCGAGCCAGTCACGCAACTGCTCGTCGTCGTAGGTGATCGCCATCGCGCGGCCGCCCAGCACGTAGGAGGGTCGCAGCAGCACGGGGAAGCCGATGCGCCGCGCGACGGCCAGCGCGTCGTCGTGCGAGGTCGCGATGCCGCCCTCGGGCTGCGGGATCGTCAGGTCTGCGAGCAGCGCGCCGAACCTGCCGCGGTCCTCGGCCCGGTCGATCGCCTCCGGAGCCGTGCCCAGGATGCGCACGCCCTCGGCCTCCAGCGCGTGCGCCAGCTTCAGCGGCGTCTGTCCGCCGAACTGGACCAGCACCCCGATGTCCCCGCCGCCGGCCGCCACCTCGGCGTCGTGGACGGCCAGCACGTCCTCCACCGTTAGCGGCTCGAAGTACAGGCGGTCGGCGGTGTCGTAGTCCGTCGACACCGTCTCGGGGTTGCAGTTGACCATGATGGTCTCGTAGCCGGCCTCGGACAGGGCCTGCACGGCATGGACGCAGCAGTAGTCGAACTCGATCCCCTGCCCGATGCGGTTCGGGCCGGAGCCCAGGATCATGACCCGTGGGCGGTCGCTGTGGCGGACCTCGGTGGTGTCCTCGTACGTCGAGTAGTGGTAGGGCGTGGACGCGGCGAACTCGGCGGCGCAGGTGTCCACGGTCTTGAACACCGGCACCACGCCCAGCTCACGGCGGCGGCGGCGCACGGCCGCCTCGTCCACGCCGAACAGGCCGGCGATCATCGCGTCACCGAAGCCGGTGCGCTTGGCGCGTCGCAACAGCCATGCGTCGACGTTCGCCAGGGTCTCACACGCCCGCAGCGCACGTCGCAGCTGGACGATCTGGGCGAGCTGATCGCAGAACCAGGGGTCGTAGCCGGTCAACGCCGCGACGCGCGCGGACTCCCATCCGCGTGTGAGCGCCGCGTCGGCGTCGTGGAGCCGCGTCGGCGTGGGCGTGCGCAGCGCGTCGGCGAGCTCGTCGTCGGTCCGCTCGTCGTTGGCGCCCACCAGGCCGACCGTGCCGTCCTCGAGCGAGCGCAGCGCCTTGCCCAGCGACTCGGTGAACGTCCGGCCGATCGCCATGACCTCGCCGACGCTCTTCATCCGCGTGGTCAGCGTCGGGTCGACACCGGCGAACTTCTCGAGGTTGAACCGCGGGATCTTCGTGACGACGTAGTCGATCGACGGCTCGAACGCGGCGAGCGTCTCACCGGTGATGTCGTTGCCGATCTCGTCGAGGCGGTAGCCCACGGCCAGCTGGGCGGCGATCTTGGCGATCGGGAACCCCGTCGCCTTCGACGCCAGGGCACTCGACCGCGAGACCCTCGGGTTCATCTCCACGACCCGGATCCGGCCGGTCGCCGGGTCGATCGCGAACTGCACGTTGCTACCGCCGGTCTCGACACCGATCTTGCGCATCACCGCGAACGACGCGTTGCGCAACTGCTGGAACTCGACATCCGACAGCGTCATCGCCGGCGCGACGGTGATCGAGTCACCCGTGTGCACACCCATCGCGTCGAGGTTCTCGATGGTGCACACGACCACGCAGTTGTCGGCGTGGTCACGCATCACCTCCAGCTCATACTCCTTCCACCCCAGCAGCGACTCGTCGATCTGCACCTGGGTGATCGGGCTCGCGTCGAGGCCCTCGGCCACCAGACGCTCGAACGTGTCCCAGTCCCCGGCCACCCCGCTGCCGGCACCGCCCAGCGTGAACGACGAGCGCACGAGCACCGGGAAGCCCATCTGACGCGCCAACTCGCGGGCGGTCGCAAGGTCGCGGGCCTCGCCCGACCGCGCGACCTCCAGCCCGATCTCACCCATGGCCTCGGCGAACTTGCGGCGGTCCTCGGCCAGCGAGATGCTCTCGAGGCCCGCGCCGATCGGTTCGACGCCGTACCGGTCGAGCACACCCGCGTCGGCGAGGTCCATCGCCACGTTCAACCCGGTCTGGCCGCCCAGCGTCGGCAGCAGCGCCAGGCGGTGCCTACCAGATCCCCGCCCACCGGCTCGCTGGCGCTCGCCCGCACCCGCAGATCCCCGCCCACCGGCTCGCCGGCGCTCGCTCTCGCCCTCGACCTCACGTGCGATGACCTTGGTGACCATGTCGACCGTCAGGGGCTCGACGTAGGTCGCGTCGGCGAACGCCGGGTCGGTCATGATCGTCGCCGGGTTCGAGTTGACCAGGACGACCCGGTAGCCCTCACGGCGCAGCACCTTGCAGGCCTGCGCGCCCGAGTAGTCGAACTCGCAGGCCTGACCGATGACGATCGGGCCCGAGCCGAGGATGAGGATCGTGTCGATGTCGCTACGCGCCGGCATCGTCGTGCCCCCTCGCGCCGGTGCCGACCGGGCTGCGGCCACAGCGACGCATCAGGTCGGTGAACTGGGTGAACAGGTAGCGCCCGTCGTGGGGCCCCGGCGCGGCCTCGGGGTGGTACTGGACGCTGAACGCCGGCACGTCACGGCACAGCAGTCCCTCGTTGACCCCGTCGTTGAGGTTGACATGTGACGCCGTCACGCGCCCGAACCGGTCCGCCCCGTCCAGGGAGTCGACGTCGACCGCGAAGCCATGGTTGTGCGTCGAGATCTCCACGGAGCGGCGCGCGGCGTTGCGCACGGGCTGGTTGGTGCCCCGGTGGCCGAACGGCAGCTTGTAGGTCGTTGCACCGACGGCGTGCCCCAGCAGCTGGTGGCCCAGGCAGATGCCGAACACCGGCGTCCGCTCCGCGAGCAGATCGGCGATGGCCGCGATGCCGTACGTCACGGCCGCCGGGTCACCCGGTCCGTTCGAGCAGAACACGCCGTTCGGCTCGTGCGCCAGCACCTCGTTGGCGGGCGTGGTGGCCGGCACGACCCGCACGGCGCAACCCGCATCCGTCAGCAGGCGCAGGATGTTGCGCTTGATGCCGAAGTCGTAGGCCACGACCCGGAACGGCGCGTCCGCGTCACCCGCGTCGTAGGGGGCGCCGGTGGTCACTTCGCGCGCCAGATCGGCACCGGTCATCGTCGGCGTCGCACGTACCAGCTCGAGCAGTTCGTCGCAGTCGAGATCGGAGCTCACGCCGGCCCGCATGGCCCCCGCCGAACGGATGTGGCGGGCGAGGCGCCGCGTGTCGACCTCGGTGATGCCGACGACGCCCGCGTCGGCGAGCTCGTCGCTCAGCCCGCCGGTGGCACGCCAGTTCGAGTGCATCCGGCTGGCCGCCCGCACGACGAAGCCGGCGACCTGGACCGACGAGGCCTCGGCATCGTCGCCGGTGGTGCCGTAGTTGCCCTGGTGCGGCGTGGTCATCGCCACCAGCTGACGGTGGTAGCTGGGATCCGTCAGCACCTCCTGGTAGCCGGTCAGGCTCGTGTTGAACACGACCTCACCGGTGGTGGTCCCGGGGGCGCCGAACGCCTCCCCGACGAACACCTCGCCGTCCTCGAGCACGAGCAACGCCCGCGCCGGTCGTTGGATCATCACGACACGTCGTCCATCTCTTCGTCGTCATCTGCTTCGCCTCGCCGCACGGGATACCCGTCCCGCACGGTGAAGCGTCCGCGCAGCAGCGTGTGGTGCACGCGACCCCACAGCTGGCGGCCGGCGAACGGCGTGTTGCGGCTCAGGCTGTGCGAGGAGCCCACCGCGACCGTCCAGCGCTGCTCGGGATCGAACACGACCAGGTTCGCAGGCATGCCCGCGGCGATCGGTCCCCCGTGGCTCGTGATGTCACGGCTGCGCGCCGGCCCGGTCGACAGCGCAGCGATGGCCTCCGACAGCGTCAGCACACCAGGTCGCACCAGTTCGGTCAGCGTGACCGCCAGCGCCGTCTCCAGCCCCAGCATCCCGCACGGCGCCGCGGTCCAGTCCCGCTCCTTGTGCTCCGGTGGGTGGGGCGCGTGGTCGGTCGCGATGGCGTCGATCGTCCCGTCCGCCAGTCCCGCCCGGACCGCCTCGACATCGGTCTTCAACCGCAGTGGCGGGTTGACCTTGTAGACCGGGTCGTAGGACGAGACCTGCTCGTCGGTCAGCGTGAAGTGGTGGGGCGTCACCTCGGCGGTCACCCGGGTGCCGTCGGCCTTCGCCGCGCGGATCAGCGCCACCGTCTCCGCGGTCGACACGTGCGGGACGTGCAGCCGCGCATCCAGCCCCCGCGCCAGGATGAGGTCCCGGGCGACCATCGACTCCTCGGCCTCGCGTGGCCAACCGGTCAGCCCCAGCAGGTCCGACTGGTCGCCCTCGTGCATCTGCGCGCCACGCGTCAACGTGGGCTCCTCGGCGTGGTTGCACACGATCGCGTCCCACGTCCGCGCGTACGCCAGCGCCTGCCGCATCATGCGTGCCGACGCCACCGGATGACCGTCGTCGGAGAAGCACCGCACCCCGACCGCGGCCATCGCGCCGAGCTCGGCGAGCTCCTCGCCCGCCAGCCCCCGCGTGACGGCGCCGACCGGGTACACGTCGCACATCCCCGCCTCGCGAGCCAGGCGCAGCACCTGCTCGACCACACCGGCGTGATCGGCCACGGGATCCGTGTTGGCCATCGGGCACACGGCGGTGAAGCCACCGGCCGCCGCCGCCGTCGTGCCGGTCTCGACGGTCTCGGCGTCCTCGCCGCCGGGTTCGCGCAGGTGCACGTGCAGGTCGACCAGGCCGGGTGCCAGCACCATGCCGTCGGCATCGATCCGCAGGCCGCGGGACTCGTTGCCGACCGACGCGACGCGGTCGCCTTCGATCACCACGTTGGCGATCCGGTCGGTGCCGCTGGCCGGGTCGACCACGCGCACGCCGGTGAAGGTGAACAACGAGCGGGCGGTCACGCGGACGACCTACCGCTGACGCTGCATGAGGTCTGGCCACGTGACCTACCGCTGACGCTGCATGAGGTCATGACTCGGTGCCTTGGGTCGGGTGGTCGCCGCCGAGCATCAGGTACAGGCAGCTCATGCGCACCGCCACGCCGTTGGCGACCTGCTGTGTGATCAGCGAGTTCGGAGCATCGGCGACGTCGGCGGTGAGCTCGATGCCGCGGTTCATCGGGCCAGGGTGCATGATCACGGCGTGGTCCGACAACCGGCCGAGACGCCGACGGTCCATGCCCCAGATCCGAGCGTACTCCCGCGTCGACGGGATGAACTGCTCGCGCATGCGCTCGCGCTGCACCCGCAACAGGTACACGACGTCGGCCTTGTCCAGCACGGGATCGAGAACGTGCGTGACGTCGACGCCCCACCCGCCCGCACGGATGGGCAGCAGCGTCGGTGGACCGACCAGCGTGACGCCCGCGCCCATCGTCCGCAGCCCCTGGACCAGGCTGCGCGCAACGCGCGAGTGCAGCACGTCTCCGACGACCGCCACGTGCAGTCCGTCCAGACGGCCGAAGTGTGACCGCAGCGTGAACAGGTCGAGCAGCGCCTGGGTCGGGTGCTGATGCGGCCCGTCGCCGGCGTTGAGCACACGGGCGTCCAGCCAGTGCGTGAGCTGCCACGGCGCGCCCGGTGCCCAGTGGCGCACGACGACGGCATCGACGCCCATCGCCTGCAGCGTCAGCGCCGTGTCCTTCAGTGACTCCCCTTTGGAGACGCTCGAGCCCTTGGCCGAGAAGTTGAGCACGTCGGCCGACAGCCGCTTCGCTGCGATCTCGAAGCTGACCCGCGTGCGCGTCGAGTCCTCGAAGAACAGGTTGCACACGGTCCGGCCCCGCAGGGTCGGCACCTTCTTGATCGGTCGCGCCGCCAGTTGCTCGAAGGCCTGCGCGGTGTCGAGGATGGTCGTGATCGTGTCGGCATCGAGCGCCGCCATGTCCAGCAGGTGGCGCAGCCCGCCACCGCCGGCGGCGGCGGTCGTCTCGGACACCGTCGCCCTGGACGTCGTCATCGGTCACCCGCCCTGTGCTCGATGGTCACGCGGTCGACGCCGTCGTGCTCGGTCAGCCGCACCCGTACGACCTCGTCGCGCGCCGTCGGCAGGTTCTTGCCGACGTAGTCGGCGCGGATCGGCAGCTCACGGTGGCCGCGGTCGACCAGCACGGCCAACTCGATCGCGCCCGGGCGGCCCTGGTCGATCACCGCCTCCATCGCGGCACGGATCGTGCGTCCCGTATAGAGGACGTCGTCGACCAGCACGACCGTGTGCCCGTCGGTGTCGACCGGGAAGTGGGTGCTCGCGAGCGGTCGTGGACCAATGTGCGCGTAGTCGTCGCGGTACAACGACACATCGAGCACGCCGGTCGGCACAGCGATCTGCTCGATGTCGAGGATGGCGCGCGCCAACCGGCGGGCCAATGGCACCCCGCGCGTGTGGACGCCCATCAGCACCACACCATCCGCGCCGCCGTGGTGCTCGAGGATCTGATGCGACATCCGGCGCACCGCACGACGGATGGCATCGTCGTCAAGGACCTCGCGGACCGCATGGCCGGAGCCGTCGGATCCGGGCCCGGGCGCGCGCGCAGACGTCATGCCTTCGACCTTTCTGGCCTCGCGGGACCAGGCTTAAAGGGCGTCGGCGAGACGCTAGCAGTCGCCGGCGCCGGCGACAACGAGCCCCGCCGCGCCACGCCGTGCGATGGCGGCGCACCACCAACCCGGTGCGACGGTGACGTCAGCTGCGGGCTGCCGCGACACCGGCTTCGCTGCGCGCGACCTGGGCCAGCACACCGTTGACGAAGCGGCCCGAGTCGGGGGTCGACAGTTCGTTGGCCAGCTCGACGGCCTCATCGATCACCACCGCGACCGGTGTGTCCGTTCCGATCAGCTCCCACAGCCCCAACCGGAGCAGGTTGCGGTCCACCACCGGCATCCGCGCGACCGTCCACCCCCGGGCGTACGCCTCGATGAGGCCGTCCAGCTCGTGGAGCCGTCCGGCCACCCCGAGGACCAGCGATGCCGCGAACGGCTCCGGCGGGTCGTCGGACGCCTCGGCCCGCGCGATCACGTCGCCGAGGGCATCGTCGCGGACGTCGGCCTCGTACAGCAGCGCGACGGCACGCTGCCGGTCGGCGTGACGGGAGCTCGTCACGCCCGTGAGCTGTACTCGCCGGTGCGGGTGTCGACCTTCACGCGCTCGCCGGGGTTGATGAACAACGGGACCTGCACGACCGCCCCGGTCTCCAGCGTGGCGGGCTTGGTCGCACCGGACACGCGGTCGCCCTGGATGCCCGGTTCGGTCTCGGTGACCTCGAGGTCGACGCTGGCGGGCAGGTTGACACCGACGACCTCGGACTCGTGGAACACGAGCTCGATTGTGTCGCCCTCGACGAACCACAGCACCGCGTCGCCGATCGCTTCGCGGCTCACGTACGTCTGCTCGAAGTGCTCGGTGTCCATGAACACCAGCTGCTCACCCTCGCGGTAGAGGTACTGCAGCTGCCGACGGGTCAGGATGGCCTGGTCGACGTTCTCGCCGGCGCGGAACGTGCGGTCGACCGTCTTGCCGCTGCGCACGCCCTTCAGGGTGGTCCGCACGAACGCCCCGCCCTTGCCCGGCTTGACGTGCTGGAAGTACTCGACGCGCCACAGCTCGCCGTCGAGGTTCAGCGTCATGCCGTTCTTCAGGCTGTTGGTGGACACCATGGATGGCTACCTCGACTCGCAGGTGGGGGTTGACGCTCGTGCCGCGCGCTGCCGGGCGGTGGGCCGGCCGGTGATGGCGTGGAGTGTAGCGTCGGCGTCACGCCCGCCGGGCGGCCACCAGGCGGCGGGCCGCCAGCACGGCCAGCTCGTAGCCGTACGCACCGGCACCGGTGATCGTGACGTCGACGACGGCGCTGATCACGCTGTGGTGGCGGAACGGCTCACGGGCGGCGGTCTGCGACAGATGGACCTCCACGACGGGAACGTCGAGCAGCGTGATGGCGTCGCGCAACGCGTAGCTGTAGTGCGTCAGCGCACCCGGATTCAGGACGACCGCCGCCGTGCCGTCCGTGCGGGTGGCGTGCAGCCGCTCGATCAACGCCCCCTCGTACTCGGTCGTCAGCTCCTCGATGTCGTCGTGGATCTCCCGGATGCCCGCGACGATGTCGGCGATGGTCGCCGTGCCGTAGACGTCCGGTTCACGATGACCGAGCTGCGACAGGTTCGGACCGTTGGCGATCAGGATGCGCACACGTCCTCCTGACTCTGCGACGCCCCGGCATCCTACGAATGATCAACGCCAGTGGCCCGATCATGCGACGACGCGTCGGCTCAGTGCCGTTGGACGGACGCCAACGCCCGTTCCAGCACTGGTCGCGGCGGCGCGTCGACGACCCTGGCCACGCCAGGTCGTTCGCACAGCACCAGGCGCAAGCCGTCGCGGACCTTCTTGTCGCGCGCCATCGTGGCGAACACCGCGTCGACATCCAGTGGCGGGCACGTCGTCGGCAGGTTCACAGCCGAGAGCAGGTCGACGGTCAGCTCGTGCAGCCCGGCGTCGCTGACCCCAACCTCCTCGCCGACGCGCGCGGCGAAGCGCATGCCGATGGCGACCGCCTCGCCGTGGCGGTAGCTGCGGTAGCCGGTCAGCGCCTCGACCGCGTGACCCAGCGTGTGGCCGTAGTTGAGCAGTGCGCGCTCACCCTGCTCGTGCGCATCGGCCGCCACGACCTGCGCTTTGACATCGACCGCACGCCGGACGAGCTCGACCAGCGCGTCCCCACCGGGGTCCAGCGCGGCGTCCACATCCCCCCGCACGAGATCCAGGATCACGGGATCACGGATGAACCCGCACTTGACGACCTCCGCCATGCCGGCCCGGAGCTCCCTGCGCGGCAGCGTCGACAGCGTCGCGATGTCGGCGACGACGGACAGCGGCTGGTGGAACGCGCCGACCAGGTTCTTGCCGGCAGCCAGGTTCACGGCCGTCTTGCCGCCTATGGCGGCGTCGACCTGTGCGAGCAGCGTCGTGGGCAGCTGCACCACGGCGACGCCGCGGTGCCACGTGGCCGCGAGGAAGCCCGCCAGGTCGGTGACGACGCCGCCGCCGAGCGCGACCACGAGGTCATTGCGACCCAGCGGGATCGACGCGAGCCAGTCGTAGAGCCGGCCCAGGACCTCCAGCGACTTCGCCCCTTCGCCGTCCGGCACCCGCGTCACGTGGACATCGAGTCCGGTGGCGCGGAGCCCGGCGATGACAGAGTCGCTGTGGTGTTCCGCGACCGCTGCCGTGGTGACGACGGCGGCGCGGCGCGCCGCGGTCTCCGGCAGCCATGCGCCGACGTCGGCCAGCACGCCGCGGCCGATCAGGACGTCGTAGGGCGCGTCGACCCACACCGTGACACGGGAGCCGCTCACGCCCCGTGCTCCCGGATGACGTCGATCAGCAGCTCAGCCGATTCCTCCACCGCCAGCCCGTCGGTGGGCAGCGTGATCGTCGCCGCGGACGCGTACGCGTCCCGGCGCCGGTCGAGCAGGCCTCGGAGCACGGCGACCGGGTCGTCGTCGGCCAACAGCGGCCGGTCGCCGCGCAGCAGCGACTTGCCCAGCCGCTGTGCCAGCGTCTCCGGCTCGGCGTACAACCAGATGACCGGACCCGCGGATCGCATGCGCGCCACGTTGCGGTCGTCGAGCACCGCTCCCCCGCCGACCGCGACCACCGAACCGCGCCGCTCGAGCGCCACACGCACGGCGGCGACCTCCCGCTGGCGGAACGCGGCCTCGCCCTGTACGGCGAAGATCTCCGCCACCGTCGTGCCCGTCGCCTCCTCGACCAGCCGGTCGGTGTCGACGAACGGGCGGTCCAGGCTGACGGCGGCCAGGCGTCCGACCTTGCTCTTGCCTGCACCCATGAGACCGATCAGCGTGACGACGCCGCTCACGGGTGCACTGGCCCACTGCCGCGGGTCGCGGAACGGCCCGGGCGTCCCAGATGCCCGTCGGGCCGGCGGCGAGGTCGCGGGCTCACGGCACCGTGGTGACCGGCACCTGGGCCAGGTAGTGGCCGAGGTTGCGCCGGACCTCCTCGAGTGAATCGCCGCCGGTCTTCTCGAGCAGTGCGCGGGCGATCTCGAACGCGATGACCGCCTCGGCGACGACTCCGGCGCGCGGGACGGCGCACACGTCCGACCGCTGGGTGATCGCGACGGCCTCGTCGCCCGTCGCGGTGTCGATGGTGCGCAGCGGCTGGGTCAGGCTGGAGATCGGCTTCATGGTCGCGCGCATGCGCAGCACGGCACCCGTCGTCATGCCACCCTCCAGACCGCCCGAACGGTCACTCAGGCGGCGCACCGACGGTCGGGCGCGTCCGAGGTCGTCGCCCGCGGCGCCACCGCCGGTCATGTCATCGTCACCGGACGACGCCTCGGCCGGCACGATCTCGTCATGCGCCTGCGATCCGCGGACCCTCCCGAGGCGCAGTCCGTCGCCCATCTCCACGGCCTTGAACGCCTGAATGCTCATCAGTGCCGCCGCCAGGCGCGCGTCCAGCTTGCGGTCCCAGTGGACGTGGCTGCCCAGCCCCGGCGGCACGCCGTATGCGAGCACCTCGACCACGCCGCCGAGGGTATCCCGGGCCGCCTGCGCATCATCGATGGCCCGCTGCATGCGTTGCGATGCCCCCGGGTCCGCGCATCGGACGGGATCGTCGTCGACGCGTTGCTGCTGGTCAGGCGTCGGCGGGGCGATGTCGTCGGGCACCGCCTCCGGTCCGATCCGCACGACGTGCGACACGACCCGGATGTCCAACGCGTCGAGCAGGCCACGCGCGACCGCGGCCAGACCCACGCGCATCGCCGTCTCGCGGGCGCTCGCGCGCTCCAGCACGTTGCGGGCATCGTCGAACCGGTACTTCTGCATGCCGACCAGGTCGGCGTGACCGGGGCGGGGCCGCGTCAGCGGCTGGCCGCGTCCCGTGTCCGCAACCGCCGCCGGATCATCGGGCGCATCGATCCCCATCGCGTCGCGCCACCTGGGCCACTCGGTGTTGTGGATGACCATCGCCACCGGCGAGCCGAGCGTGAGGCCGTGACGCACCCCGCCGAGGATCTCGAACTCGTCGGCCTCGAAGCGCATCCGTGGCGACCGGCCGTGTCCTGAACGTCGTCTCGCCAACTGGTGGGCGATCATCTGACGGTCCACGGGCACACCCGCGGGTAGTCCCTCGAGGATGCCCACCAGCGCCGGGCCGTGGGACTCGCCGGCGGTCAGGTAGCGCAGGCTCATGACGTGTGCCTACCGCTACCGCCACATGAGGCACGCGACGTATGCCCACCGCTACCGCCACATGAGGCACGCGATGTGTGCCCGCCGAGGTCGCTGTTTGAGCCACGCATGGGCCCAGCACGGTAGCAGTCCTGCGCTCCGCGCAACGGCACGCGAGCGACGGCGTCGGCAGGTCCGCCGACGCGCGGCGGGGCGACGGACAGGATCCGACGCCGTCGCGTCACCGCGCCGCAGCGGTGGCGGCCGCACGCATCACGTCGACCGGTGCGACACGGCCGGTCCAGCGTTCGAACGCGGCCGCCGCTTGGCCGACCAGCATCCCCAGGCCATCCCATGCGGGCAGCCCGCGCGCGCGGGCGTCGGAGACGAACGGCGTGGGCGAGGGCCCGTAGACCAGATCCAACGCCGCCTGGCCGTCCGCGAGGTCGTGGTAACGCTCAGGGAGTCGCTCGCCGTGCAGGCCGAGCGGCGTCGCGTTGACCACCACGTCCGGGGCCGCCCCGCCCGGCAGCGCACGGGCGCCGACCGTTTGCGCCAGCGCCGCCACGATGTCTGCCTGCTCGGGCCGGCGTGCCTCGATGCGCACCCGGGCGCGCAGCCGCCCCAACGCGACGGCGATCGCCCGCGCGGCGCCACCGGCACCGAACACGACGACACTGTGATCCGATCCCACGCCCATGTCGTCGGCAAGCACCCGCCGGACGCCCTCGGCGTCGGTGTTGTCGGCCATCCATGCCCCGCCGTCACGGAACAACGTGTTCGCCGCACCGATGAGCTCCGCCTCGGCGGTCCGGCGGTTGACATGCTCCCATACGGCGCGCTTGTGAGGCACCGTCACGTTGGCGCCCAGCGCGCCGAGCGCGTCGAGCCCGTCGACCGCGGCCGGGACGTCGCGCACACGGCACGCGACATAGACCGCATCGATCCCACACGCCGCGAGTGCCGCCGTGTGCAGCTGCGGGGACAGGCTGTGCGCGACCGGATCGCCGAGCAGGCACAGCAGTCCGGTCGCCGCCGTGGTCATTGCAGGCGGCCGCGGGTGTGGCAGTCGACGATCACGCTGCGTCGTTGCAGTAGGAGCCGCCCTGGGCGTCGCGGATGCGCCGGTACTGCGCGACGTTGCGGTTGTGATCGGTGAGGTTGTCGGTGAACGCGTGCTCGCCGGTGTCGAAGTCGCACACCACGTAGAAGATGAAGTTGGTGTCGGCGGGATTGGCGGCCGCGTCCAGCGCGGCCTGACCGGGACCGGCGATCGGCGTCGGCGGCAGACCGATGGTGCGGTAGGTGTTCCACGGCGAGTTGATCTCGGTGTCTGACGTCAGCACCCTGGTTCCGGTCTCGCCCTGGGCGTACTGCAGCGTGGCGTCGATGCCCAGCGGCTCGTCGATGCGCAACCGGTTGGTGATGACGGAGCTGACGAGGGGCTGCTCGTCGGGAACCCGGACCTCGCGCTCGATCAACGAGGCGATCGTCAGCGTGCGGTAGAAGCGCCGCTGCGGGATCCCGAGGTCCCGCAGGTGCGTGTCGGTCTCGACCACCAGCTGGTTGAGCAGCTCCTGGGCGTTGATGTCCACGCGGAACTCGTAGGTGTTCGGCGCCAGCAGGCCCTCGAACGGCTCGGCCTTCTGCGGCAGCTCGGCGGGTACCCATGCGGGCAGGGCGACGCCGGCCAACGCCTTGCGCAGCTGGCCGACCTTGAACGGACTGCCGTCGGCGTCCGCGATCGCCCGCAACGTCTGCTGCACCGTCAGCCCCTCGGGGATCACGACCGTGAAGGCCTCGACGACGTCGACCTGCTCCGTGAGCCTGTCGAGGATCGCGTCATTGCTCATCCCGACCTGCAGGTCGTACGTGCCGGGCTGGATCTGGGCCGCGCGCGCGTCTGTGCGGACCTTCACCTGGAAGCTCAACGGGTTGTCCACGACGCCCGCATCGACGAGGATGTCGCCCACCTGCTCGGCGGCAACCCCCTCCGGGATCTCCACGGTGACGACCTCACCGGTGGCGCCGGCGTCGCCGGCGTCGTCGAACTGCATCAGGCCGTACGCGAGGCCGCCGAGCATGGCCAGCATCACCAGCCCGAAGACCTTCGATCCGGTTGACAGGGTCATCGACGTCCTAGGTTCGACACGAGCGCGGGGTCAGGTCGTGGCGTTGGACTGCAGCCACGACTGCAGGATGATGGCCGCGGCGACGCGATCGCGTTCTGCACGACGTTGCGCTCGACGTCGACCGGCACCGATCATGACGCGCTCGGCCTCGACGGAGCTCAGGCGTTCGTCCCACAGGTGCACGGTTGCCGTCGTCGTCGACCGTAGCGCGTCGGCGACGCTGCGCGCGCTGGTGGCGGCGGCCGTCTCACGGCCCGACAGCGCGCGCGGAAGGCCGATCACCACCGTGTCGGCCCCGACGTCGTCGGCGACCTCCGCGAGCGCCGTCGCGACCTGCTCGGCCCAGTCGTCCGCGTCAGCGTCACCCGCGGGCAGCGTGCCGTGCGGGCTCGCGATCGAGCGTGACGGATCCGTCAGCGCGAGCCCGATGCGGACGGTGCCCAGATCGACGCCGAGCACACGCATCTACAGCTCCCCACCAGCCAGCTCGCTCCGCTCGCCCGCACCAGACCGATCCCCACCCGCCAGCTCGCTCCGCTCGCCCGCACCCAGGCCTTTGACGAGCTCACGCGCCGTGCGGCGGCATGCGTCGAGCGCCTCGGCGAGCGCGCCGCCGTCCCGGCCACCCGCCTGCGCGACCTCACCGCGGCCGCCGGCACCGCCACCGACCACGCGGGCACCGGGCTGCAGCACCTCGCGGGCCTCGACCCCCTGCCCGACCAGATCGGAGCTGACTGCTGCCACGAGCTGCGCCTTGCCGTCAGAGGTCACGTCGCCGAGCACGACGACCGACTCGCCGAGGCGCTCACGCAGGTTCAACGCGAGCGTCTTCAGCCCGTCGCGGTCGGCACCGGACACCGCGGCGGCCAGCACCCGCGCGCCATTGACGGACTCCGCCCCTTCGAGCAGGCTGCCGGCGGTTGCCAGCAGTGCCTCCTGGCGCACCCGTACGATCTCCTTCTCCGCCGCACGGAGCCGGTCGACCAGGCCGGCGACCCGGTCGACGACCTCGTCGGTCGACACCTTCAGCATCTGCGCCACCTGTTCGGCGACCAGTCGCTCACGCCCCAGGTGCTCGAGTGCCTCAGGTCCGGTCAGCGCCTCGATGCGACGCAGGTTCGCGGCGATCGACCCCTCTGACAGGATCGAGAACACGCCGATGTCGGGTGTGCGCGCGACGTGGGTGCCGCCGCACAGCTCGACCGAGAAGTCACCGATGCGCACGACGCGCACGACCTCGCCGTACTTCTCACCGAACAGCGCCGTCGCCCCGATCGCGCGCGCCTCGGCCTGGCTCATCACCTCGGTCGAGATTTCGGGATCGGCGCCGATGCGCCGGTTGACGTGTGCCTCGACGTGCTGTAGCTGGTCGGTCGACACGGCCGAGAAGTGCGGGAAGTCGAAGCGGAAGCGTCCGGCGTCGATGGCCGACCCGGCCTGCGCGGCGTGGTCACCGAGCTCGTCTTTGAGCGTGGCGTGCAGCAGATGGGTCGCCGTGTGTCCACGCGTGATCGACGTGCGCCTGGCCACGTCGATCTGGGCGCGGGCGTCCTGACCGGTCTCGATCTCGCCCGCGTCGACGCGCGCGCGGTGGACGATCAACCCGTCGAGCGGCTCGACGGTGTCGACCACCTCGAGCCGTCCCGTCGCGGTCTCGATGACGCCGTGGTCACCGAGCTGCCCACCGCCCTCGGCGTAGAACGGCGTGACCGGCAGGACCACCTCGACCTCATCGCCCTCCTGCGCGCGATCGATCGTGCCCGTACGGTTCAGCAGGGCGGTGATCGCCGTGTCCGCCCCGGCGTGGGTGTAGCCCACGAACTCGACCGCGCCACGCTGTGCGACGGGGCCATAGACCTCGGCGCCCAGCGCCTCGTCCCCCGCGCGGCGGGCGGCGTTGCGCGCACGGTCCCGTTGGGCCTCCATCTCGGCCGCGAACACGTCGCGGTCGAGGTCGAGCCCCTCCTCGGCGGCGATCTCGAGCGTGAGCTCGACCGGGAACCCGTAGGTGTCGTGCAGCTTGAACGCCGTCGACCCGGACAGCTGCGTGACACCTTCCCGCTTGGCGTCGTCGATCGCCGTCGAGAGCAGGGTCATGCCGGTCCGCAGCGTGCGCGTGAAGCTCTCCTCCTCCGATGCTGCGACGCGGGTGATCAGCTCCCGCTGGGTGTGCAGCTCGCTCCACGCGCCACGGAGCGTGTCGATGACCGAGTCGACCATGTCGACCATCACGGGGCGGTCCGAGCCGAGCAACCGCAGGTGCCGGACCGCACGGCGCAGCAGACGGCGGAGGATGTAGCCGCGGGCCTCGTTCGACGGCAGGACGCCGTCGGCGATCAGGAACGCCGCGCTGCGCGCGTGCTCGGCGATCACCCGCAGGCTGATGTCCGACCGGTCGCCGGACCCGTACTTCACACCCGTGACCTCCACGGCGCGGTCGAGCATCGGGCGCAGCACGTCGGTCTCGTAGACGTTGGGCACGTCCTGCAGCAGCATCGCGAGCCGCTCGAGGCCCATGCCGGTGTCCACGTTCTTCGCCGGCAGCTCGCGGAGGATGTCATCGGAGCCCTTGAGCTCGGGATCTCCGCGCCCTCCGGTCTCGAACTGCATGAACACCAGGTTCCAGAACTCCAGGAACCGTGACTCGTCGACGACTGGTCCGCCGTCGTGCCCGTGCTCCGGACCGCGGTCGAAGAAGAGCTCGGAGCAGGGACCGCACGGCCCCGCCGCACCGGTGGACCAGTAGTTGTCCTTCGCATCGCGCCGCTGCACGCGCTCCGGCGGGATCGCGGTCTGCTCGACCCACAGCTCGAACGCCTCATCGTCTTCGAGATAGACCGTCGCCCACAGCCGCTCGGGATCGAACCCGAACCCCTCGGTCGACAGCTCGTAGGCCCAGCGGATCGCGTCCGCCTTGAAGTAGTCGCCGAAGCTGAAGTTGCCCAGCATCTCGAAGAACGTCAGGTGACGCGTCGTCAACCCGACGTTCTCGATGTCGTTGGTGCGCGCGCACTTCTGCACCGAGACCGCACGCGGTGTCTCCGGCGTGGCCTGACCGAGGAAGTACGGCTTGAACTGCACCATGCCGGCGACCGTCAGCAGCAGCGTCGGGTCGTTGGGGATCAGCGATGATGACGGCCACACCCGGTGCCCACGCTCGGCGAAGAAGTCGAGGAACGTGCTGCGGATGTCAACCGAGCGCATCGTGACCACTCCCGCTGCCGTTGAGGAACTCAGCGCGCAGCTCCGCCTCCCGTTCCTGCGCTGCGACGCGCCCGACCGCGAGTGCCTCGTTGAGCCGGGCGCCCAGGCCGCTGGCGCGCTCACCGGCGCGCGACACGAGCGCGTCGGGCGACAGCTGCTGGCCGGCGTGCTCGATCTTGCGGATCGTCCACACGCCGAGGGCGACGCCGGCACCCAGGCCGACGACGGCGAAGAACATCCGAGAGAACATGGTGGATCCTTGCGCTGCAGCTGGGACGGTGGCTGTGGGTCCTCAGGTGACCCTGCGTGCCGCCTTGGCCGCCGCACGGGTCCCGGTGACGAACGCGATGCCCTTGATCAGGGGGTTGGCGACCGCTGCGTGCAGGACGCCCGCGACACCCTCAGCGCGGTACGACACCTGTTGGACGCTCGCCACGATGGTATCGATCCGTGCGAGCTCGGTGTTGACGCCCGCGACGGTCTCGTTGATCCCGCCGAGCAGCGGAACGGTCTCGTCGGTGATCTGCTTGACGGTCGTCGTCAGCTGCTGGACGGTCGTCACGAGGTTCGCGAGCAGTGCCAGCACGCCGACCATCGCCGCCCCGAACCCGACCGCAGCAACGATCGCCGCCACACCGAGGAAGCTCGCGCCGTCGAAGGCCAGGCCGAGAACGACGAAGATCGCGGCGACGACCGCGACGATCAGTCCGATCATGAACGAGCTGCGCACGGATGGTCCTTTCGGCTGGCACGGGTCGATCGCGCCGCTGGCGGGGATGGCTCCGCAGCCTAGACGGTCACGCGCCGATCCGCGCATCGGCGGACGCAGGCAGGATCAGATCGGAGGCGGCGAGCCGCAGCGTCGGATGGTGGGGATGCACCAGCCACTGTCCGGGCTCCAGTCGGTGCACGCCTCCGCGCGTCAGTTGCTCCACGACCTCGCCGTGTCGTGCCCACACGACGTCGGCGCCGGCCGCGAGCCAGTCGCGAGCCGTCAGCGGTCCACCGAGGCTCACCACGAGGTGCGGTGCGGACGAGACCACGCCGCCGTGGGTCACCGCATCCGCGGCGACGACGCCGACGTCGGGCCGGTACCAGTGCCCGGCGAAGGGCATGACGAGCTCGGTGCTGACCACCGCGCCGAGCAGGTGGGCGACCGGCCGCAGCGACCGGGCCACGCGCGCGGCGACCTGCCGGCGGCCACCGTGCCGGCGCCACGACGGACCGTAGACCGGACCACTGGCGTTGACCTCTCGCTGCATTCGCCACACCCCCAGATAGACTGAGAATGCACGTTACATCATGAAAGGCCGCACCGCGTGAGGGTGTGGACATCACAGCCGGCGGGTCACCATGACCCAGATGGTGCGCAGCTGGATCTGCAGGTCCAGCACGGGCGACCAGTTGACGAGGTACTGCAGGTCGTAGCCGAGCTTGTACTCCGGATCCGTGTGGTAGCGGCCGTGGACCTGTGCCAGACCGGTCAGACCCGGCGGGATCTCGTGACGACGGTCGTAGCCCGGGATGACGCCCTCGAACTGCTCGGTCAGCTCGGGTCGTTCGGGTCGCGGTCCGACGATCGACATTTCGCCACGCACCACGTTCCACAGGTTCGGCAGCTCGTCGAGCCTCGTCCGCCGCAGCCACTCCAGGGCCGGCACCACCCGCGCGTCGTCGGCCGCGGCCAGGACCGGACCGACGGCGAGTTCGGCATCGGTGCGCATCGTGCGGAACTTGACCATGTGGAACGGGCGTCCATCCATCCCGACGCGTCGCTGCCAGAACAGCACGGGACGGCCGGCGGTCGCCAAGACGTACAGCCCGATGCCGACGCCGGCCGTCACCCACAGCGGCGAGAGGACCAGCAGTTCCAGCAGTTCGATCGTCCGCTTGAACCGCGCGCGTGACGAGGGTAGGGCCGAGCCGCCGAGGACCACGAACGGCAGGCCCGCCACCTCGCGGACGCCGCTGAGCCCGAGCAGCGTGTCCTGCGCCGAGATGCGGCGCAGCACGTTGACGCCCAGCGTCTCGAGCGTCGACAACGGCTCGGGGTAGGCGTCGTCGATCAGCCGCGAGGTCACGACCAGCACATCGGTCGCCCCCGTCTGCTGCTGTAACGCCAGCAGGTCCGTGACCTTCGTGGTCGAGCCAACGATGTCCGCTGTGCCACCCACGTCCTCGATGTGCTCACGCGCCAGGTTGACGTCGTCGGGCACGCCGGCCAGGAGGACCCGCGGCGGACCCTCGCGACGCGCCCGCATCGTCCGGGAGATCCGGCGGTTGGCTGCCAGTCCCAGTGACACGAGCACCGGGACGAACAGCAGCACCGACAGCGGGACCACACGGATCTCCGTGCGGACCACCGTGAACTGCTGTACGAGCGCGACCAGCAGCATCGCGCCGATCGACATGCTGACGATCCGCGGGAGCACCGGCCGGCTGCCGAGCCGCTGCTCGCGCTCGTACAGGCCACCGAAGTAGAAGCTGACGAAGTGGATGCCGACCGCGAGCAGATACCCCACGACGTAGTAGCTCGTCGGCCACGTCAGCCGCAGCAGTCCGAAGGCGACACCGATGGCGACCGGCACGATGATCGACGCGACGATCACCAGCATGTCGGCCGCCATGAGCAGGCGGAACCCGCGGCGGTTCAGACGGCCGAGCAGCGGGAGTTCCGGATCGGTCTCCACGCGCACGTCATCGTTGCGCGGCGTGGTCGGGCGTGTCGCACTCATCGCCGGTCCAGTATGGCAAACCTGGTCGTCAACGGGCATCGTCCCCATGCAACGACGTGATCTACTCGGCCATGCCGTGTGGTCAGCGGACCGGACGCGCGCGCAGACCCAGGGCGCGCAACTGGTCGTCGTCGACGGGTGACGGGGCGCCCGTCAGGACATCGGCACCCGTCTGGGTCTTTGGGAACGGGATGACGTCGCGGATCGAGTCCTCGCCGGCCAGCAGCATGACCAGCCGATCGAGCCCGAACGCGATGCCACCGTGCGGGGGCGCGCCGTAGGAGAACGCGTCGAGCAGGAACCCGAAGCGCTCGACGGCCGTCCCGGGATCGATGCCGAGGACGTCGAAGATCCGCCGTTGGAGGTCCGCCCGGTTGATCCGGATCGACCCTCCACCGAGCTCCGTGCCGTTGAGCACGATGTCGTACGCGCGGGCGGCCATGGCACCCGGATCGCTGTCGAGCAGTTCGAGCGCCTGGTCGGTCGGCGCCGTGAACGGATGGTGCACCGCATCCCAGCGTCGTTCGCCGTCGTTCCACTCGACCACCGGCGGCTCGGTGATCCACACGAACTCCCAGCGGTCCGTCGGCACGAGATCGCCATCACGCGCCAGAGCCACGCGCAGCGCGCCCATGAGCTCCTGCGTGGCACGTTCGACGCCGGCGCCGAAGAAGATTGCGTCACCCGGCCCTGCGTCGGTCGCCGCCAGCAGGCCAGCAACCTCGTCGTCGCTCATGAACTTGGCCAGCGGACTGCGCAGGGTGTGATCGTCGTTGACGACCGCCCACGCCAGCCCCTTCGCGCCACGCGCCCGGGCGAAGTCGACCCAGCCGTCGAACTGCTTGCGCGTGAGCGATCCCCCACCGGGCAGGCACACGGCGATGACCGTGCCCCCGGCGTCGAGCGCACCGGAGAACACACCGACCTGGGTGGCGCCGAAGACCTCGCGCAGATCGACCAGCTCGAGACCGAACCGCAGATCGGGGCGGTCCGTCCCGAAGCGCGACATCGTCTCCGCGTAGCGCATGCGCCGGAACGGTGGGTCGAGCTTGACGTCCAGGACGCGTGCCCAGACCGTGGACAGCAACTCCTCGACGAGGGCGTAGATGTCCTCCTCGTCGATGAAGCTCGCCTCGACGTCGAGCTGGGTGAACTCGGGCTGGCGGTCGGCGCGGAAGTCCTCGTCGCGGAAGCACCGCGCGATCTGGTAGTAGCGCTCGATCCCGGCGACCATCAGCAGTTGCTTGAACAGCTGCGGTGACTGCGGCAGCGCGTAGAACGCGCCGGAGCGCATGCGGGACGGCACCAGGAAGTCGCGCGCCCCCTCGGGCGTCGACCGGGTGAGCAGCGGGGTTTCGACGTCGACGAACCCGTGTGCGTCCATGACCTCGCGGATGATCCGGGTCGTCTGCGACCGGACCGCCAGCACCCGCGAGACCGGTGCCCGACGGATGTCCAGATAGCGGTAGCGCAACCGCATCAGCTCGTCGACCTCAACGCGGTCGTCGATCGGGAACGGCGGCGTGTCGGCGGGGGCGAGCACCTCCAGCCTCGATGCGGCGACCTCGACGTCGCCGGTGTCCAGCCGCTCGTTGGTCATGCCCTCCGGGCGGAGCCGCACGTCGCCGTGGACCCGGATGACGTACTCGCTGCGGACGTCGTGCGCGGCCTGCAGCGCCTCGTCGGCCTCGGGGTCGGCCACGACCTGGACGATGCCGGTGCGGTCACGCAGATCCAGGAACGCCACCCCACCGTGATCGCGGCGGCGCGCCACCCAACCGGCGAGCACGACTGCGGTACCGTCGTCACCCGCCCGCAGCGTTCCTGCGCCGTGGGTCCGCATTGCTCCGTAGGGGGTCACCGGATGATCCTTGTGTGTGGACGTGCCGCATGAGCAGCGGCGAACGCGAGGCACCCCGGCGGGTGCGGCGGCCCATGCTACGCCGAGCGACAGCGCTGCTGCGCGCCGCCCACCCCGAGCCGTCGGCCGCGGTGACGCTGGCCGCCACGGCACTGGCCGTCGGTGCAGGGCTGGGCTCACGTGCTGTGCTCGTCGCCGTGGCCGTCGGCACCGGCCAGTTGTCCATCGGATGGAGCAACGACTGGCTCGATCGTGACCGTGACCGTGCGGGCGGGCGGGTGGACAAGCCCGTCGCGCGGGGCGACGTGGGCGCCGGGACGGTGCTCGCCGCAGCGGTGATCGCGCTGACCGTGTGCGTCGTCGCGTCGCTCGCGCTTGGTCCTGCCGCCGCGGCAGCGCACCTGGTCGGTGTCGCGGCGGGCTGGCTGTACAACGCCGTGGCGAAGCGCACGGCGTTCAGCATCGTGCCGTGGATGGTGGCGTTCGGTCTGCTGCCGGCGGTGGTCACGCTGACCAGGCCGCTGGAGCGCTGGCCGGCCTGGTGGATCGTCGCCGCCGGTGCCGTGCTCGGTGGTGGCGCACACCTCGCCAACGCCATCCCGGATCTCGCGCAGGATCGGGCGTCCGGCGTGGAGGGCCTGCCGCACCGTCTGGGACGTCGCCGCGCCTCGTGGCTCGCCACGACGCTCGTGGCCGTCGGCATCGCGCTGGTCGCCACCGGCGTCCCGCTGTGGCCCGCGGGGCTGGCGATCGGTGGAGCGGGATCGCTGGGCCTGGCGTGGGTCGTCGTCGCGACCGCGCGTGGACGCGAACGCGCAGCGTTCCGCGGGGTCGTGGCGCTGCTGCTCCTGCTGGCGCTGGGCGTTGTGCTGAGCGGCGCCCGGATCACCTGATCCGGACCCGGGTCGCTCCGGGACGGGGTTGGGCGCGGCAAAGCCGGCGTCGGGGCGTCGCCCGGGACGGGGTGGACGCCCGGGACGGGGTGGTTGCAGAATCACCGCATATACCCGCGAAATGACAACCACCCCGCGATCCGTGCAGAAAGGTGGTAGCCGGAACCCGGGGTGGGCGCCCCGGCAGCGGGGTGGTTGCAGAATCACCGCATATACCCGCGAAATGACAACCACCCCGCGATCCGTGCAGAAAGGTGGTTGCCGGAACGCGTGGTGGGGCGTCAGAGGGCGCGCAGGAACGGGTTCGTCGAGCGCTCCGTCCCGACCGTCGTGTCCGGTCCGTGGCCGGGGTGGACCGTCGTGCCGTCATCCAATGGCAGGACCACCCGGCGCAACGAGTCGTTCTGCTCACTCATCGATCCGCGCGGGAAGTCCGTCCGACCCACGGATCCCGCGAACAGCAGGTCGCCCGAGAGCATGATCGGTTCGTCGTCCTCGGTCACGAACACGCACGAGCCGGGTGTGTGCCCCGGCGTGTGGCGGACCCGCAGTCGCAGGCCCGCGTGCGGCAGCACCTGCCCGTCGGCGATCGGCTCGAGCCGCTCCGTCGGCGGTGCCCACCGGAGACCGAACTGCTGCTCCAGCCCCGCCAGGGGCGCCCCGAAGCCGGCGGCCGGGTTGTCCCAGAGCCAGCGGTCCTCGGGATGCAGCAGCACCGGGACGTCGAGCTTGTCGGCCAACGTCGGCGCCGACCACAGGTGGTCGAGGTGGCCGTGGGTCAGCAGCACGGCCTCGCACGTCAGGCCGAGCGCGTCGAGCCGGCCGGCGATGCGTTCGGCACCGTCCTGGCCGGGGTCGACGATGACCGCGGTGGCGTGCTCGCGGTCACCCACGATGAAGCAGTTCGCCTGCCAGATCCCCAGCACCAAACGGTCGATCACACGCTCCGACATCCTCTGCCCTTCTGGCGCCGAACCTGCTCCCGTGACCACGGCGGCGGCGGTACCGTGACCAGCGGGCTGCCCACGGTCGGGGCACGACGTCGTCTCCGGTCGGTCGATCGCACGATACCCCTGGCGCCACGGGCCGGCCGCGGACACACTCGGCACAACCTCACCTGGCGCGCGGGAGCGTGGAAGGAGCGACGGTGTTCCAGGTCGTCTCGTTGCTGCTCGTGGCGGCCTTCACGCTGCTCATCGGCCGGCTGGGCACGATCGCACTGACCGCGACGGGCCTCCCGCGACCGATCGCCAAGTTCCAGGCACGGTCGGCGCTGTCGGGCGCGGGCTACACCACCAACGAGTCGGAGTCGGTCGTCAGCCATCCGGCGCGCCGGCGCATCGTCATGATGTTGATGACGGTCGGCAGCCTGGGCAGCGCGGCCATCATCGCGACGCTGATCGCATCGATGTGGAACGTGTCAGGGTTCGGCGCGGGATTCGAGCGCGGACTCATGATCATCGGCGGGGTCTTCGTGCTGTGGCTGATCCTGCGCATCCCGACCCTGGACCGCACCCTGGCCCGCGTGTTCGCCGGGATCGTCAAGCGCATGACCGATGTCGACATCCGCGACTACGGGCACATGCTCCGCCTGTCCGGCGACTACGGGATCTCCGAGCTCCTGGTCGAGACGGACGACTGGATGACCGAGAAGACGCTGGCGGAGCTCGATCTGTCCCACGAAGGGCTGCTGGTGCTGGGCATCATCCGCGGCGACCACTACTTCGGCGCGCCCAAGGGCAGCTACCTGGTGCGCACCGGCGACACGCTCATGGTCTACGGGCCGGTCGAGCGTCTCGCCGAGCTGGACGATCGTCGCACGGGCGCGACCGGTGAGGCCGCCCACCGCGACGCGATCGAAGCGCAGCGCGAGATCGAACGGCGTGAGCACATCGCACAGGCGACCGAGACGGGCAACACGCCGAACCTGCAGGGCGCGGAGCCACCGGCGGGTGGATCGGACGGACAGCGACCGCCGGACGAGCCGGATCGGTGAGCGTCGGCAACTGCCCCCGGGTGAGCCTCAGCCGCCGTTCTTGCGGGGGATGACGCGGAAGGCGTCGTACACCGATTCGACGCGCATCACCTGCGCCAGGATGTGGTCGAGGTGGGCGATGTCGGCCAGCTCGAAGGTGAACCGCAGCTTGGCGACGCGGTCGCGCCGGGTCGTCACCTGGGCGGACAGGATGTTGACGTGCAGGTCGCCGAGCACCGTCGTGATGTCGCGCAGCAGGTGCTTGCGGTCCAGAGCGTCGACCTGCATGGTCACGCGGAACATCGCCAGGACACCGGTGTCCCAGGTCACATCGATCAGCCGGTCCGACTGCCTGCGCAGGTCCTCGGCGTTCGTGCAGTCCGACCGGTGGACGCTGACACCGCGACCGCGGGTGATGAACCCGAGGATGTCGTCGCCGGGCACAGGGTGGCAGCACTGCGCCAGCGAGACCATGACATCGTCGAGGCCGTCGACGAGCACCGCGTTGATGTCCCGCGGCGGGGGGCCGACGATCGTCGGCGGAAGGATCTCCTCGCCCTCCTCCTCGTCGGTCAGCCTGCCGATGAGGTGACCGATCACGGTTTGGGCCGACAGGTGGCCTTCGCCGATCGCGCGGTACAGCGCGTCGAGGTCGTGGTAGTTCATGTCCGCCGCGACAGCGGACAGCTCCGACCCGGTCATCAGCCGTCGCCAGCCCGTGCTCTGTCGACCGAGTTCGCCCCGCAGCGCCTGGCGGCCCTTCTCGATGGCGTCGACGCGGCGCTCACGGGAGAACCACTGGCGGATCTTCGCCCGCGCACGCGACGACCCGACGAAGTCGAGCCAGTCGCGGCTGGGACCGGCCTCCTGCGCCTTTGACGTCAGGATCTCGACCGTCTCGCCATTGTGCAACTCGTACTCGAGCGACACGAGGCGCCCGTTGACGCGCGCGCCGACGGTGCGGTGTCCGACCTCGGTGTGGATGGCGTACGCGAAGTCGACCGGGGTCGATCCCTTCGGCAGCGACTTGATGTCGCCGTCGGGCGTGAACACGAAGACCTCGTCGGCGTCGAGGTCCAGGCGGATGTTCGACAGGAACTCGTCGGGCTCCGCGGTGGTCTGGTGCATGTCGATCATCTGCGTCAGCCACTGCGCCTCGGACTGCTCCGAGCGGCTGGCCTGCTTGTACTTCCAGTGGGCGGCGACGCCGAACTCGGCCGTGCGGTGCATCGCCTGCGTGCGGATCTGCACCTCCAGCGTCATGCCGGCAGGACCCATGACCGTCGTGTGCAGCGACTGGTACAGGTTGAACTTCGGCATCGCGATGTAGTCCTTGAACCGGCCCGGGACCGGATGCCATCGCGAGTGGATCATGCCGAGCGCGCCGTAGCAGTCCTTGACACTGTCGACGATCACGCGGATGCCGACGAGGTCGTAGATGTCGGAGAACTCCTTGCCGCGCCGCACCATCTTCTCGTAGATCGAGTAGTAGTGCTTGGGCCGACCGCTGACGTCGGCTTTGATCTTGACGCCCTTGAGCAGTTGCTCGACGTCGCCGACCACCCGATCGAGGTAGCGGTCCCGTTCGGGCTGGCGCTCGCGGACCATCGCCTTGATCTCGTCGTAGCGCTTGCCGTGCAGCGTCTGGAACGCCAGATCCTCGAGCTGCCACTTGAAGTTCTGCATGCCGAGGCGGTGCGCGAGCGGGGCGTAGATCTGCAGCGTCTCGTCGGCGATCCGCTCCTGCTTGTGCCGCGGCATGTGGTGCAGGGTGCGCATGTTGTGCAGCCGGTCGGCCAGCTTGATCAGGAGCACGCGGTAGTCGCGGGCCATCGCCAGCAGCATCTTGCGCAGCGACTCGGCCTGACGCTCGAGCGAGGAGCTGACCTGCACCTTGTCGAGCTTGGTGACCCCGTCGACGAGCATCGCGACCTCGTCACCGAACTCGGCCGCCAGCTCCGCGGAGCTCATGACGGTGTCCTCGACCGTGTCGTGGAGCAGCGCGGCGACGATCGTGGGCGTGTCCATGCCCAGCTCGGCCAGGGTCTCCGCGACCCCGACCGGGTGGATGATGTAGGGGTCGCCGGACTTGCGCATCTGGCCCTCGTGGGCCCGCTCCGCGCAGATGTACGCGCGGACGACCTCACGGACGTCGACCTTCGGCGAGTGCTGCTTGAGCTTGCCGACCAACGGCTGCAGCAGCTCGGGGACCTGCAGGCCGATGTCGAACGGCAGGCGCGACAGGACGGCCTTGACGCCGGACGGTCGGGCGCGCGGCAGCCCCTCGATCAGCTCGGCGGCCTCGCGCCGGTCCTGGACACTCGATGCAGCCACGCCGCCGCTGGTGATCCGCGGCAGCGGCTGGGTGATCTCGAGAGCGGTGGAATCGTGGTGTGCACTGATGATGTCGGCCGCGCTGCGGCCCTCCGAGTGCGCTACACCATCATCCACGCCCAACGATCCTTCGTTGCCGGGCTGTTCGAAGACCATGATAGCCAGGGCCCGAACGACCCAACAACGACGTCACGCTACGTAGCCTCATCTGACTGCCCGTCGCACGGCGCCGGCCGCGGGCGTTCCCCCCCGATCAGTAGGTCAGCAGGCTCGTGTAGTCGTACCTGGCGATCCGCGCCGCGCCCTCGAGGAAGCTCAGCTCGACCAGGAAGGCCAATCCGGCGACCTGCCCACCGGCACGCTCGACCAGCTCACACGCCGCCGCCGCCGTTCCCCCGGTCGCGAGCACGTCATCGACGATGAGCACGCGGTCACCAGCGGCGAACGCGTCGGCGTGCACTTCGATCGTCTCCGTGCCGTACTCGAGCTCATAGGTCTTGTCATACGTGGCGCGCGGGAGCTTACCCTGCTTGCGCATGGGCACGAAGCCCGCCCCAAAGTGGTACGCCACCGGTGTGGCGACGATGAACCCGCGCGCCTCGATGCCGACGACCTTGTCGATCGAACCACGACCGAAGCTCACGACGATCGCGTCGACCGCGCTCGAGAACGCCGTCGGGTTCGCCAGCAGCGGCGTGATGTCCTTGAACGTCACCCCGTCGGTCGGGAAGTCCGGCACGTCCCGCACGTGATCCGCCAGGATCGTCGCGTCGAACTGGATCCTCAACGGTCGCACCCTCCTGCGCGCGTCATCATCGCGTCGCTCTCCACGACGTACCCGACGTCCACGTCAGGCCGTCCTGCCTCGGCGCGTCTCCAGACGGTGGCGGAGCTCCGCCCAGCGCGGCTCGCGCTCCTTGAGCCAGCACAGCATGGGCGTCGCGACGATCAGCGACGAGTACGTGCCGACGGCCATGCCGATGAACAGTGCCAGCGCCAGGTCCTCCAGCGTGGTCGCACCCAACAGCTGCGCGCCGATGAACAGCAGCGCGCCGACCGGCAGCAGCGACGTGACCGACGTCGACAGCGACCGCACAAGCACGCTGTTCAACGACTCGTTGGCGACCTCGGAGTACGTCCGGGAGGCGCTCGAACCCAGTTGCTGGGTGTCCTCGGTGATGCGATCGAACACCACCACCGTGTCGTACAGCGAGTAGCCGAGGATCGTCAGCAACGCGATCACCGAGGCGGGTGTAACCTCGAACCCCACCAGCGCGTAGATGCCGATCGTGACGGCGACGTCGTGCAGCAGGGTGAGCAGCGCGGCGATCGCCATCCGCCACTCGAACCTGATCGAGATGTAGACGGTCACCAGCAGCAGGAACACGATCAGTCCCTCGACTGCCTGCCGGCTGATCTCCTGGCCCCAGCGCGGCCCGATCGAGCTGACCTCGATGCGTTCGCGGTCGGTGCCGGTGAGCTCCGCGAGTGCACCGATGACCTCGCGCTGCTGCACGCCCGCGACCTCGTCCAACGCCGTCGTCGAGATCAGGGCGCCCGCGCCGTCGGTCGTCAGCTGGACGCTCGCCTCGCCGACGCCGAGCCCTCCCAACGCGTCGCGGAGATCGTCGGCCGTGAACGACACCGACGCGTCCTCGATGATGATCGACGTGCCGCCGGTGAAGTCGATGCCGAAGTTGAGTCCCCGCACCCCCAGTGCCAGTGCACACACGGCCAGCACGATCAGCGTGACGATCAGCCACATGCGCGACCGGCCGACGATGTCGAAGTCGGTCTGACCCTCGAAGAACCGGCGCACGCGCGAACCGGTGCCCTCCGCCGTCGTCGTCGTCACGTGCACGTCCTCCCGCTGCCGATGGTCGAGGTGCCACCTCGTGAGGTCATAGCCCAACCTCCTCGCTGACGCGAGCAGCTTGCCCCCCGGCCTGCCCGATGACCGCGCTGCCGCGCGCTCATCGCGACTTCACCTTCTGCCGCTGGCGGCGGTTGCGGTTGTCGTTGACGGGTACCACGGTGCGCAGGCCCGTCCACGACGCGTTCGCCAGCCTCGGCGACCGCGCGAGCAGGCCGAACGTCGACCTGGTGAACGTCGCGAACAGCAAGGTGTCGATCAACGTCGACAGCCCCAGGGTGAACGCGAAGCCCTTGACCGGGCCGACCGCCAGCAACCACAGCACGACCGCCGCGAGGAACGACACGGTGTTGCCGGTCAGGTTGGTGCGGAACGCCTTGCCGAACGCGTGCTCGGCGGCGCTGCGGACCGTCCGACCCGCCCGGCGTTCGTCACGGTAGCGCTCCCGGTAGATGATCGACGAGTCCGCTGCGATGCCGATCGAGACGATAACACCGGCGATGCCGGCCAGCGTGAGCGTGAACCCGACCGTGTTGCCCATCACGATGATCAGCCCGTAGACGATCACACCGAACATCACGAGTTCGAGCACCGCGAGCGCACCAAGACCCCGGTACAGCGCGATCATGTACAGCGCCACGAGCAGCAGTCCGATGAAGCCGGCCTGCAGGCCCGCGACGAGCGAATCACGACCCAGCGTCGGCGAGATCGACTGGGACTGCGCGAACTCCAGCTGCAGCGGGAGGGCTCCGGTGCGCAGCACGACCGCCAGGTCGCGTGCCTCCTGCTCACCGCCGACGGTGATGATGCCGCCGCCGCTGATCCCCTGACCGCAGGCGACGTCCTGCGCGACCTCGGGCGCCGACTCCACACGACCGTCCAGCACGATCGCGAGCTGCCGGGTCGGCGATCCCAGCTCCTCACACGCCAGCTCACCCGTCAGCTGCTGGAACGCCTGGTCGCCGGCGCGCGAGAAGTCGAGCGACACGAACCAGCTCAGACCGGTCTGTTCGAGCTCGGCGGTGGCGTCCTCGACGTCGTCACCACCGACCTCGACGACGCCGAGCCGGTACTTGATCTGCGGCACGGCGGCGGACTCGGCGTCCTGTTCGGCGTCCGGAGCCAGCGGATCCTGCCCGCACAGCACGACCTCCTCGCCGGCCGGTGGAGGCGCGTCAACGAACGCGTCGCAGTCCCCTGCGTCCTCATACCCGGGCGCATCCGGCGGGAGCACCTCGAGCACACGCCGGAACTGCAGCACGGCGGTGCGGCCGATCACGTCCTCGGCGCGCTCCTGGTCGGCGACACCGGGCAGTTGCACCTGGATCGTCTCGCCCTGGCGCGCGATCTCGGGCTCGGCGACCCCGAGCGCGTCCACCCGCTGACGGATGACCGACACCGTCTGGTCGAGCTTCTCGTCGACCTCCTGCTGGTTGGGGGCCGGGATCAGCGTGATCGCGACGCCGCCGCGCAGGTCCAGACCGAGCTGCGGTTGCCACCCCAGCGTGAGGATGACGCCCCACATGGCGCCGACCGCGACGACGAACGCGACCAGCGACACGATCAGTGCCTGCCTGCTCATGAGGTGCGTCCTACCGCTTCGTTGAGTGACGTCATCATCTCAGACCCCGTTCAGAGGACCGGGACGTTGTTGACCGTGATCTTGAAGTCGCACCGGAGGGTCCGTGCGGCACGGCGGCACATCACCATGCGTTCGAGGAAGATCTCGAAGTACTCCAGGACCTGGCTGATCCTGGTGTCGATCGACAGCTCCAGCGTGATGGTGTGCGCCGCCGGGTCGACGCGCAGGAAGCTCGACTCGACCGCGTAGTTGACGCGATCGTGGATGTCCATCTCGATCGATGCGTTCTTGCGTACGCGGCTGCGGTGGACGTCGGACTTGTCGGCCAGGATGACGGCCGCGCCGATCGTCGAGACCGATTCGCCGTAGTGCTCCTCGTGGTTGCCCACCGCACTCATCACGTGGGCGATGTCGCGCGGCGGGACGTCGAGCCCGCGCAGGACGTCGAGGGCCAGGAACGCCGACGAGATGCCGTGGTTCGTCCGCGTGACGACGTTGCCGACGTCGTGCAGGTAGCCCGCGACCGCGGCGAGCTCCGACGACCTGTCGTCGTGTCCGAGGTGCGTGAGCACGTTGTACGCGATGTGCCCGACCAGGCTCGCATGACGACGCCCGTGCTCGGTGTAGCCCTGAGCGTCCAGGAACTCGTCGGCCGCGTCGATGAAGGCGCTGATCATGGCGTGCTCGCGCACGCGATGCAGCAGCCGGATGCGCTCGTCGCCACCGGTTGGCTCGACCTGCTCGTGACCGCTCTCCGTGCGGCCGCCGACCGGGACGCCGTCCGGGTTCGTCAGCAGCTCGGTGTCCACGTCACATCCAGTGAACGATCGCTCATTCCTCGGCGTCGGCGCTCGACGGCACCACACGACGCGCGATCGCCTGCTTCGACAGGGTCACGACCGTGCTGGGGTTCAGCTCGAGCCGCACGGTCCCCTCGTCGACCGTCTTGACCGTACCGTGGAGGCCACCGATCGTGACGATCATGTCGCCGATCTCGATCGAGCCGTGCAACTCACGCTGCGCACGTGCCCGCTTCTGCTGAGGACGGATGAGCAGGAAGTAGAAGAGCGCACCGATGAGCAGGATCGGGATGAACTGACCCAGCCCCCCACCGGACTGCTGAGCGATTAGATGCGAGATCTCCATGACGCCTTCGATCTGGGACGGTTGCGCGTCGTCGCGTCGCGTGTGACCTGTTCCTGGTGGAACGATCCCGGCGACGACCATGCGAAAGCCCGCGGCCGCCTGCAGCCTGCGGGCTCACCACAATAGCGCAGGCCGCCACGGCGAACGTCCCCACCGCCACCGTCGCACCCGCCGTCCTCGACGACCATGGCGGGCGCGGGCGACAGCACGACGGCGCGCGTGTCGACACGCTGCGTTCCTGCGTTCACGCCCGGTGGGCTCCCGCCCGTCAGTCGAACAGCGAAACCGTCGTGTCGGGATCGGGCGCCGGTACGTCGAGGTGCGCGAACGCGCTCCGCGTCGCCACGCGGCCGCGGGGCGTGCGCGCCAGCAGCCCCTGCTGCACGAGGAACGGCTCCACGACGTCCTCGATCGTGTCCGACTCCTCCCCCACCGCGACCGCCAGCGTCGACAGGCCCACCGGCCCACCCGCGAAGTGGCGGCACAGCGCGTCGAGCACGCGACGGTCCAGCCGATCCAGACCGCGACCGTCGATGTCGAACAGCTCCAACGCGCTGGCCGCGACGTCGGCGTTGACCACGCCGCCGGCCCGCACCTCGGCGTAGTCACGGACGCGCTTCAGCAGGCGGTTGGCGATGCGCGGGGTGCCCCGGCTGCGCGCGGCGATCTGCCGGGCGCCCGGTCGCTCGACCTCGACACCGAGGATCGCGGCACTGCGCAGCAGGATCTCGGCGAGGTCGACGGCGCCGTAGAACTCGAGGTGTGCCGAGAACCCGAACCGGTCGCGCAGCGGCGACGTGATCAGCCCGGTACGGGTGGTGGCGCCGACGAGGGTGAACGGTGGGAGCGGCAGGCGGATCGCGCGCGCACCAGGGCCCTTGCCGATCACGATGTCCAGGGAGAAGTCCTCCATCGCCGGATACAGGATTTCCTCGACCGCGCGCGGCAGCCGGTGGATCTCGTCGATGAACAGCACGTCCCCAGGCGCGACGTTGGACAGGATCGCCGCGAGGTCGCCGGCACGTTCCAGTGCGGGCCCACTGGTCGCACGCATGTCGGCACCCATCTCGGCGGCGACGATGCCGGCGAGACTGGTCTTGCCCAGCCCGGGCGGTCCACTGAACAGCAGGTGATCGACGGCGCCGTCCCGCGCACGTGCACCCTCGATCACGAGCGCGAGCTGCTCCTTGATCCGTTCCTGCCCCACGAAGTCGTTGAGCTGCCGGGGGCGCAGCGACGCGTCGAGCTCACGGTCGCCCTGGATTGGCTGACCGGTCAGGATCTCCTGGTCGTCGGCGCCCGCGGGACCGGTCATCGTGCGGCCGCCAGTACCTGCAGGGCCCGGCGCAGCAGCGTCTCGGCGTCCTGTGCGCCGCCGTCGCCGACCGTCTGCAGCGCGCGCGTGATCTCGGACGGTTCGTAGCCGAGCGACGCGAGCGCAATGCGCACCTCCGCGCGGGGATCGTCGTCGGTGGCGGGTGGCGGCGCTCCCGCGCCCGTGCGGTCGGAGGTCAGCGTGCCGGCGAGCTCGAGGATCAACCGCTGCGCGGTCTTGCGGCCCAGACCGGGCACCGTCACCAGCGCCTTGGTGTCCTCCGCCAGGATCGCGTCGCGGAGGCCGCCGGCGCCCAGCGTGGCCAGGGCCGACAGCGCCAGCTTCGGTCCGATGCCGTTGATCCCCAGCAGCCGCTCGAACAGGCGCAGTGCGTCGATGTCCGGGAACCCGAACAACGTGAGTGCGTCCTCCCGGACCGCGAGGTGGGTGTGGATGACGACCTGCTCACCCAACCGCTGTGGGAACGCGCCGGCCGGTACGAGCACCCGGTACCCGACACCGGACACGTCGACCACGACACCGGACACGTCGACGTCGACCAGTTGGCCCCGCAACCGCGCGATCATGCACACTCCCCGCCCAGCGGCTCGCTGACGCTCGCCCTCACCCCTGTCTCGCTCCCACCGGCTCGCTGCACGACCTGCGCGCCCGGACCCGCCGCGGCGATCGCTGCGGCAAGCCGGGTGGCGTACCCCGCGCCCTGGAGTGCGGTGTCCGACGCGATGCCTCCGCTGCGCCACATGTGGCACAGCGCGACCGCCGCCGCGTCCGCGACGTCGGCACTGCGCGGCGCACGATCGAGGCGCAGCTGCGCCTGCACGAGGTACTTGACCTGGGCCTTGTCCGCGTCGCCGTGGCCGGTCACCGTCGCCTTGACCTGGGTGGGTGTGTAGTGGACCACCGGCAGGTCGGCGTGCGCGGCCGCGAGCAGGATGACACCGACCGCCTGCGCGACGGCCATCGCCGACCGGGCGTTGGCGTTGAACAGCAGGCGCTCGATCGCGAGGACGTCGGGCCGGTGGGTGGCGACCAGGTCCACCACCTGATCGTGCACGGCGGCGAGGCGCTGCTCGTCGGCGTCGTCCGCCGCGGTGCGCACGAGGTGGTGGGCGACGAGCGCGCTGGCCCGGACATCGCCCTCGACGATCGCGACGCCACAGCGTGCGAGACCGGGGTCGACGCCCATCACCCGCACGATCCCACTCCTCACCATGCCACGCGGTGTTGCGGCATGAGGCGAACGCATGTTCGTTCCGGACCCTAGCACGGCCGGCGCCTCAGCGTCCGCACGTCGTGACGGGCGCCGGCGGTTCGAACGGTTCGGCCGCCGGGCGCCGTCGAGCGGACGACGGGACCGTCATCCTGTGCAACCGTCACGCGACGGCTTCGAGGACCTCGTCGGGGATGTCGAAGTTGGCGTACACGTTCTGCACGTCGTCGCAGTCCTCGAGCGCCTCGACCAGCCGGAGCACCTGGCGTGCGACGCTCTCCTCGGCGACGGGCACGTTCACGCTGGGCAGCATGGTCGACTCCGACGACTCGATCGGCACGCCGGCCGACGCGAGCGCCTCGCGCACCCCGTTGACGTCGGCGGGCTCGGAGGTGATCCGGTAGCTGTCACCCTCCACCACCACGTCGGTGATGCCCGCCTCGAGTCCGGCCATGAGGATGTCGTCCTCGTCGACCTCGCCGGCCGGCACCATGACGACACCGGTGCGCGTGAACAGGTAGTTGACCGCGTTCGGCTCGGCCAGCGCACCACCGTGCTTGTTGAAGGCCGCCCGCACGTCGTTCGCGGCGCGGTTGCGGTTGTCGGTGAGGCACTCGACGTAGATCGCCACGCCGCCGGGCGCATACCCCTCGTAGTAGACCGTCTCCCAGCTGACGCCGCCGCCGTCGCGTCCGGCGGCACGCTTGAGCGCCCGCTCGATGTTGTCCTTGGGGACGGAGTTGTCCTTCGCCTTCTGCACCGCGGTTGCCAGCGTGGGGTTGGCGTCGGGGTCGGGACCACCGTCGCGCGCGGCCGCCTCGATGGCGCGGATCAACCGCGCGAACAGCTTGCCGCGCTTCGCGTCGGCAGCGCCCTTCTTGTGCTTGATCGTTGACCATTTGGAGTGCCCGGACACAGCTGCTCCTCTTCGGCTGGTACGGTGGATCAGCGCTGCCGCGCGCGGATGACGTCGA
The DNA here is from genome assembly GCA_036374135.1 of Euzebyales bacterium. Taxonomy (NCBI): domain Bacteria; kingdom Bacillati; phylum Actinomycetota; class Nitriliruptoria; order Euzebyales; species Euzebyales bacterium. Next base: position 14,118 of record DASUUK010000075.1, on the reverse strand, counting down.
CGAACAGCGCGTGCAGGCGCGGGTCGCCGGTGAGCTCGGGGTGGAAGGCGGCGGCCAGCAGGTGTCCCGCGCGCGCGACCACGACTTTAGCACCGAGCGGTGTGTCGACCTCTGCGAGCGGCTCGACGTCCGGACCGAGACGCTCGAACCAGGGCGCTCGGATGAACACGGCGCGCAACCCCGGCGCGGGTATGCCCTCGACGTCGAGCGTGCCCTCGAAGCTGGCGACCTGTCGTCCGAACGCGTTGCGCCGCAGGGTGGTGTCCATCACGCCGAGCAGCGGTTGGTCGCTGTGGGTCCCGTCGTGCAGCAGCGCCTCGGTCCCCATCAGGATCGCACCCGCGCACGTCCCGAGTGCCGGAAGGCCCGCTGTGAGATGGGCCCGCAGGGGCTCGAGCAGTCCGAAGCGCTCGAGCATGGTGCCGATCGTCGTCGACTCGCCGCCTGGCAGCAGCACGCCGTCGAGGTCGTCGAGCTGCTCGGCATGACGCACGGCGACGGCCCGCGCGCCCGCCAGGGACAGCATGCGGACGTGCTCGAGCACGTCACCCTGCAGCGCGAGGACGCCGACGACGGGGCCGAGCGTGCTCAGCGGACGCTCGTCGTCGACGGCGATCAGCGGCTGACCGGGGAGCCGCGCCCGCTGCCGGTGGTGGTCAGGGGTCACAGAAGTCACCCGGCGTCGTGCGACCTCACCGAGCCGCACGTCACCAGCCACGACCGGCGAGCCGCTGTCCCTCGGCCAGCGATTCGTTCGCTATGCCGACCATCGGCGCGCCGAGGTCGCGGGAGACCTTCGCAACGATCTCGGCGTCGTTGGCATAGGTGGTCGCCTCCACGATGGCGCGGGCACGCTTGGCCGGGTCACCGGACTTGAAGATGCCCGACCCGACGAACACGCCGTCCGCACCGAGCTGCATCATCAGCGCGGCGTCCGCGGGCGTCGCGATGCCTCCGGCGGTGAACAGCACGACGGGCAACCTGCCGGTCCGCGCGACCTCGTCGACCAGGTCGTGGGAGGCCTGCAGGTCCTTCGCGGCGCGGTAGCGCTCGTCGGGCGACATGGCGGTCAGCCGCCGGATCCCCGTCGTGATCGCCCGCATGTGGCGGACGGCCTCCCTGACATCGCCCGTGCCGGCCTCGCCCTTCGAGCGGATCATCGCCGCGCCCTCGGCGAGCCGTCGCAACGCCTCGCCGAGGTTGGTGGCGCCGCACACGAACGGGACGGTGAACGCGTGCTTGTCGATGTGGTGGGCCTCGTCGGCCGGGGTCAGCACCTCCGACTCGTCGACGTAGTCCACACCCAGCGACTCGAGCACCTGCGCTTCCACGAAGTGGCCGATGCGGGCCTTGGCCATCACCGGGATCGACACGGCCTGCATGATGGCGTCGACCACCGACGGATCGCTCATGCGCGCGACGCCGCCGTCGGCGCGGATGTCGGCGGGGACCCGCTCGAGGGCCATGACCGCCACGGCGCCCGCCTCCTCGGCGATCCGTGCCTGCTCGGGGGTCACGACGTCCATGATCACGCCGCCCTTGAGCATGTCGGCCAGGCCACGCTTGACCCGGTCGGTGCCACGCTGCGGCGTCCCGGCGGCGGTCGCGGGCGTTGCTGCATCGGTCATTGCCGGCCTTTCACGCACGTGCGGTGTGCGGCGGAGCCACGTCCCGGCACGGTGGGTGCGCGACGGGCTCTGCCGCTGGGATGTGGACGCTCATCCCCCGGCGTCGTGACGGCTGGGGGACACCTGATGCGTCCCTTTCGAGCCTATCGTGGGGCACCGTCCGGGCGCCGCGTCAAGGGTGCGATCTGCTGCGCGCACGGGGTCGGACACCGGTGCAGCCACACCGTGCCGGCCATCGGGAACGGCGTGCCGTCCGCCTGTTCGATGTCCGGCGGCGATCCGGGTGCCTCGGCGACCCATCGCGCGGTGTGGCGACGCCCGGCTCTGAGCACCACGGCGGGGCCAGCGCCCCGCCACCCGGTGCCCCGGCTCGTCTCAGCGACGACGACGGTGCCCACGGCCACGGCGACGCCGTCGATCTGCGATGCCGGCGCGTCGCCGCCTGCGGCACCACGGATCCAGGCGCCCCTGCGGGGGTCGTACGCCCATCGGGCGCGCGCGGACGCCCCGGCCGCGACGACGATCTCGGTGACCGGCCGACCGGCCGCAACCGGCGGCGGACCGGTCGGCCAGCCACCAGCCTCGTCGGCCTGCTCCCGACGCGACGGCCGCAGCGCGCGCGCCTCCTCGATGACCGCATAGGCGTTGTGCGGAGCCCGCCGTGCGGGATCGCGCACGACGACGCCGGGCGGCGCACCCTCTTCCGCGACGACCGCGCCGCTCCGCCGTGCGGAGACCGGCGCGACGGTCGTGACGATCGCGGCGTCCCAGGCGCGGGCGACCGCGACGTCGTCCGCCGTCGCATCCCGGAGCGGCCCGACCACGCCCCCGGTCTCGCGGGTGAGCGCGACGACCGCGGTCCCCGCCCGCCGCCGCGGGTACTCGACGACGGTGTCGGCGGAGTTCAACCCGGCCAGCGACGCCGATGGTCCGTCGACGCGCACCGGAACCGCCAACATCCGCGCGGACCGCTCCGGGCCGGCCGGCGGCGTCGCCGCCGGCCGGGTCGGCGTGGGCGCGTGGTCACGCCTGGCCGCACGTGATGGCGTCGGCGCGACCCGGTCGGCAGGGCCGGGCGCCGTGCACGACACCACGATGAGCGCCGCCACGAGGGTGGTCAGCGCACGCCGACGCGCTGACACCACCGGCCGTGCAGTCGATCGTGCGGCGTCAGAACTTGACCTGGACCGGCGTGCGGCTGTCGGTGTCGGCCTCGAAGTACTCGTACGCGTCGAAGTTGGCGAGGTTGGCGATGATGTTCGTCGGGATCCGCTGGCGCTTCGTGTCGTAGCGGTTGACCGTGTCGTTGTAGGCCTGACGCGCGAACGAGATCCGGTCCTCGGTGTTCGTCAGCTCGTCCGCCAGCTTCCCGAACTGCTCACTGGCACGCAGTTCGGGGTAGTCCTCGGCCGTCGCGCGCAGCTCGAACAGCGCCCGCGACAACTCGTTCTCGGCGTCCGCCTTCTCCCGAACCCCGTGCGCCTCCATCGCGCTGGAGCGCGCTGCGGTGACCGCGGTGAACACGTCGCGCTCGTGCTCCGCGTATCCCCTGACGGTCTCCAGCAGGTTGGGGATGAGGTCGTAGCGCCGCTTGAGTTGGACGTCGATCGTCGACCACGCATTCTGCACGCGGTTGCGCTGCGTGACGAGCCCGTTGTAGCCCGCGACCGCCCAGACCAGGGCGACGACCACGAGGATGAGGGGGATCGCGACCAGGATGATGGCGAGCGTCGACATCGGACCGACCTTTCGTGATGACCGGGACCCCGATTGTACGTAGACGCCGCGTCCATCGGGCAACGCCGCCGACCGGATCAGGCGACAGCTTCGTACAGTTCCTCGAGCTGGGTGGCCACGACGCCCCAGTCGAACTCGGCGGCGTGGCGTCGGCCCTCGCTGGCCATCGCGTGGCACAGCTTGTCGTTCGACAGCAGGGTCAGGATCGTCTCGGCCAGCGCGGGAGCATCGTCGGGGGCCACGAACCGGCCCTGCTGCCCGTCGCGCATGACGTTGCGGAACCCCGCGATGTCGCTCGCGACGATCGGGAGTCCGGCAGCCATCGCCTCGAGCAGCACGATGCCGAACGACTCACCACCGGTGTTCGGTGCGACGAACAGGTCGGCGCTCGCGAAGTACCGCGGCTTCTCGGCCTCGTCGACGTGACCGACGAACAACGCGTCGTGGCGGATCGAGCCGGGGATCATCCGCTGGCAGCGCTCGCGCTGCGCGCCCTCACCGACCACACAAAGGCGCACCGTCGGCATGGCGGCGCGCACGCGGAGGAACGCACGGACGAGCACGTCCAGACCCTTGCGTGGTTCGAGCCGGCCGACGAACAGCAGCAGTGGCCGCTCCGGGTCGCGCAGGGCGTCGATCGGCTCGGCGACGAAGCCACCGACATCGATGCCGTTGGGGATCACCCGGAACGCACCGATCGGCACGCCGAGCGCCTCGGCCGCGTAGACCTGCGCCGAGGGTGAGACCGCCACGCACGCATCGAGCCGTCGGACGACGCGTCGTCCGACGGGCGCGATCAGGCGGTAGAGGCGGTCGCTGTCGGACCACGAGTGGAAGGTGGCGACGACCGGATGGCGCCCCAGCGCCGCTGCTGTGGACGACACGAGCGGCGACAGCGGCTCGTGCACGTGCGTCACGTCCGGCGCGAACCGGCGGAGTTGCCGCAGGACCCGCGCCGCGGAGGTGGGCGCGATCGCGACCGGCGCGACCGACCGGTTGTAGGGCAACGGCGTCGGGCGCCCGACGTCGACGACCGCCGGCGCGGGGAAGGCCGGTGGTGCGCCCCGCCGGTGCGGTGCGAACACCGCGACCTCGTGCCTGCACGACAGGTGCGTCGCCAACTGGGCGACGTGCGCCTGCACGCCGCCGGGGCGGCTCCAGTCGTACGGGCAGACCAGTGCGATCCTCACGGGCCGTCCGACCGGGTCGGTCTGGACCAGATCGGCTGGAAGGCGTGCCACTGCGTGGGGTCCAGGCGGATGATCTCCTCGAGCGCGACGGCCACCTGCTGCTGGGCGTCGTGGATCTCCATGTCGTGGATGCGGCGCGGCTCCAGCACCTGGAGGTGCCACCGGCGTCCCGGCCGCTGCAACATCGTGATCGGCACGATCGGCGCGTCATGGCGCCTGGCGAGCACGGTCGCACCGATGGGGATGCGGCACGGCGAGCCGAAGAAGTCGACGAGTGGTGCCCGGCCCGACAGATCCCGATCCGTCAGCAGGCCGACGAGGTGGTTCTCGGCGAGCACCTCTCCGAGCCGTGGGCCGATGCCACGGCCGCCGATGCGTGCGCGCGGCTCGAGTGGCACGACCTCCAACCCCATGGCCTCCCGCAACTCGACGAACCGGGCGAACAGCCTGCGCGGTCGCACGATCTCGGCGACGACGGCGAGGTGGTAGCCGTGGACCTCCGCCCAACGGGCGGCGATGTCCCAAGACCCGTGGTGGGCGAGCAGCACGACGGCACCGCGGCCCTCGTCAAGCACGGAATCGAGGTGCTCGAACCCGTCGGTCGTCACGCGCCGCGCGATGTCGTCCTCGCCGATGTCCGCGGCCCGGAAGGCCTCGACCCAGTAGCGCGCGTACGACCGGTGGGCGTCGACCACCGCGGCATCCAGGGCATCACGGTCGACCACACGGCCCAGGTTGGCGCGGAGACGCTCGCTGCCGGCCCCACCACGCCACGCGGCGACCCGCCCGGCGACGTCAGCGACGCCGAACGCAGCCGCCTCGGGCAGCCACCGGACGATCTGCCACGCGGCCAGCCACATCGCGCCGACCGCGCGCTGCCGCGCGGTGTCGGGACGGCGCGGTGGCACCCGCCCGGCAGCGCCGGGCCGGCGGTCCACCCCCCTGCCGGGCATCCCCGTGCCCCGGTACGCGGACGGCCGTGCGTCGGTCCTGTCGGTCACCGCCATCGCCGTCGGCCGTTCGGGACCGTGCGCGCCACCGTCACCGCGCGACGGCCTGGCCTCGCACGGCCCGCAGCCGCTGTGCCACGGTGATCGACCCACCGATCGCCAGCACCCACAGGGCCAGGGTCAACAGACCGAGGCCGATGCCCGCGATCAGCACGATCACACGCTCGGGACGTTCGAGCAGGCCGACGGTCGCCTCCCAGCCGAGCGACTCCGCCTTGGCCCGGATGTAGGACGTCACCACCGCCGCGGCGAGCGCGACCAGACCGACGCTGAACAGCACGGCGTCGCCGCGCACGACCCACAGCGCGGCACCGAAAAGCGCCACATCGCTCACGCGGTCGCTGACGCTGTCGAAGAACGCCCCCCAGGGGGTGGCGCCGTCGCGCAAGCGGGCGACCGTGCCGTCCAACGCATCCGCAGCCGTGGCCACGGCGAGCACCAACGCGCCGACGAGGTGGTGGCCCGACACCACCACCGCGGCTCCGGCCAGCGTCGCGACCACGCCGAACGTCGTCAGACCGTCGGGCGTCGCACCCAGCCGGGCGAGGCTGCGCCCGATGGGCACGACCAGACGGTCGGTTGCAGTGCGGGCGTGCGCGTTGATGACCACGGCGGACACTCTTGTTCGACGGGATGCCTCGACTGGCAGCGTAGCGCCTCATGCAGAGGCGAAGGCCGGAGCCAAACGTGCGTACGTCTCGGCCAGCAGCTCGGGGAGCACGCGTGTCTGGCCGATGACGGGCATGAAGTTGGTGTCACCGCCCCAGCGGGGCACGACGTGCTGGTGCACGTGGTCGGCGATGCCCGCCCCCGCGACACCGCCGAGGTTCATGCCCAGGTTGAAGGCGTGGGCGCCCACGGTGCGCCGCAGCACGCGGACAGCGCGTCGGGACAGCAACGCCATCTCCTGCAGCTCCGCGTCCGTCAGGCCCACGTAGTCATCGGTGTGTCGGAACGGGACGACCATCAGGTGTCCCGGGTTGTAGGGGAAGGCATTGAGGATCACGAACACGTTGGTACCGCGGTGGACGATCAGCGCCTGCTCGTCGTGCTCCCGCCCACGTCCGGGCAGCCGGCAGAACGGACACCCGTGCGACGACGCGTCGGGGTCGGTGACGTAAGCCGCCCGCCAGGGCGTCCACAGCCGCTGCAGCGTGTCGAGGCGCTGCTCGCTGCCGGCGACGTCCGCCGGGTCGGCGTTCACGCCGAGCCGCCCCCGCGCCGCTCGGCGATCTCTGCGGTGATCTCGTCGACGAACGTCGCGACGTCGACGCCCTTGCGCTGGCGCCCGTCGCGCGCGCGCACCGCCACCGTGCCCGCGTCGACCTCCGCGTCACCGACGATCAGCTGGTAGGGCACCTTGTCCATCTGGTGGCGACGGATCTTCGCGCCCAGGGTGTCGTCGCTGCGATCGACGTCCAGGCGCACCTGTGCGGCCGCCAGGCGCCGGCCGACGTGCACCGCGTAGTCCTGGTGCGCCTCGCCGATCGGGACGACGACGGCCTGCACCGGCGCGAGCCAGGTCGGGAACGCGCCGCCGAAGTGCTCGACGAGTATGGCGAAGAACCGCTCGAGCGAGCCGAACAGCGCCCGGTGGATCATGAACGGCTGGCGGGCGTTGCCGTCCGGGGCGACATAGCGCAGGCCGAAGCGCTGCGGGAGGTTGAAGTCGACCTGGATCGTGGTCAGCTGCCAGGACCGTCCGATCGCGTCGGTCACCTGGAAGTCGATCTTCGGGCCGTAGAATGCCCCTTCACCCTCGTCGACGACGTACTCCAGGTCCGACCGGTCCAGCGCCTCGGCCAGCGCCGCCTCGGCGTGCGCCCAGCCCTCGTCGGTACCGACGGTCTCCGCCTTGGGCGGTCGCGTCGACAACGCGACGCGCGAGGGGCCGTCGACGAAGCCGAAGTCGCGGTAGAGCGCGAGCGTGAAGTCGATGACCTCGACGACCTCGTCGACCACCTGCTCGTCGGTGCAGAAGATGTGCGCGTCGTCCTGGGTGAACCCCCGCGCACGCAGCAGCCCGTGCACCACGCCGGAGCGCTCGTAGCGGTAGACGGTGCCGAGCTCGGCCAGCCGCAGCGGGAGCTCGCGGTAGCTGCGCGTGCCGCTGCGGAAGATCAGCACGTGGAACGGGCAGTTCATCGGCTTGGCGTAGTAGTCACCGACCTCGCCGTGGCCCTTGTCAGCCATCCGCATCGGCGGGAACATCCCCTCGGCGTAGAAGTCGAGGTGCCCTGACGTCTCCCACAGGGTGCTGCGGCCCACGTGCGGGGTGTAGACCGGCTCGTACCCTCGCTCCAGGTGCGTCCGGCGGCTGTAGTCCTCCATGGCCAGGCGGATGTGACCGCCCTTCGGGTGGAACAGCGTGAGCCCCGTGCCGAGCTCCTCCGGCGAGCTGATCAGGTCGAGCTCGCGTCCGAGCTTGCGGTGATCCCGGGCGCGCGCCTGCTCGAGCCGCTCCAGGTGGGCGCGCAACGCCTTGCCGGACTCCCACGCGGTTCCGTAGATGCGCTGCAGCTGCCGGTTGGACTCGTCGCCGCGCCAGTACGCGCCGGCGACGCGCTGCAGCGCGAACGCCGGCACCCAGCGGGTCGACGGCAGGTGCGGACCGCGGCACAGGTCCACCCACTCGGTGCCGTCGGCACGCAGGTTGGCGTACACGCTCACCTCGCTGCCGACGGCACCCTCGTCGGCGTCGACCGCCTCGATGATCTCCCGCTTGTAGGGCTGGTCCGCGAACAGCTCGAGCGCCTCGCCACGCGACAGCGACCGCCGCTCGAACGTCTGGGCCTCGCGGACGATGTCGTGCATGCGGGCCTCGATGCGCGCGAGATCGTCGGGCGTGAACGGCGTGGCGACGTCGAAGTCGTAGTAGAAGCCGTCGGCGATGGGTGGCCCGATGGCGAACTTGGCGTCAGGGAACAGGTCCGTCACAGCCTGGGCCAGGACGTGGGCGACCGAATGGCGCAGGATCTGACGCCCGCGGTCGCTGTCCGCCCGCACCGGCTCGACCGTCGCCGACGCCGTCAGGTGAGCGTCGAGATCCCGTTCCTCGCCGTCGACCAGCGCGGCGATCACCTGCCCGCGCCGCGCCTCGAGCACCGACAGCGCGTCGGCGACCGTGGTGGGCGCCTCGACCGTCTCGGTCCGCCCGTCGGGCAGCGCGACGACGATGCTGGACACGATGATCACCTCGTTGGTCGGCATGCGTGGAGGCCCTGGCGCCCCGGCGCCGGCGGGCGTGTAGCAGGATAGCCGTGGCGCGGCTGCGACCGGCTGGCACGGGCCACCCACACCGGTGCGGACGACGATCAGGTGTCGAGGTCCGCCAGCAGCTGCCTGGCCCGCGCCGCGTCACCGGTGCGCACCAGCACACGGGTGGCGTGCCCACCGCTGTCGAGGCCGTAGACGGCACCGAGCGCGTCGCGACCCAACTGCGCCTCGACGCCCTCCGCCAGCAGGGCGCCCCGCGCCAGCACTGCGGCCATGTGCGGCAGCACGGTGACCACGCACCAGTCCCCGGCGCTCACCGCCGGCTCCACTGCCCCCGGCGCGTGAGCCGCGAGACGCGGCGTTCCGGCGTGTCGCCGATGACCTCGAGCCGTTCGGTGGCCTCCCGGTCGCCCGGTTCGAGCTCCAGCAGCCGCCGGTAGTGCAGGGCCGCCTGCTCGTAGTCCTGCTCGGCGAGGGCCACGGCTCCGAGTGCCCGGTGTGCCTCCGCGCTGTCGGGCGCGACGGCGTCGAGGCGTGACGCCGCCGCGTGCGCCAGCTCGACATCGGATTCCGCGAGGCCTTCGCGACTGAGCTCGATCAGCTCCTCGCGCGAATCGGGCAGCTGTTCAGCGGCGGACCCCGGAACCGCCAGCGCCGAACCCGTGCCCGTCGGGGCTGGCACCTCGGCATCCTCCCCACGGGCGCCACCGGACGCGGCCGACCGGCCGGCGCCAGGATCTGCCGTTTCCTGCCCAGACGCCAGCTCGCGCGTGAGCGATCTCGCCGGTCGCCATCGCCGACCACTGGGCTCGGGGGCGTCATCGACGTCCTGCGCGACGCTGACCGGACGGTCGCGGCGCGGGTCACGGACCGGTCCGACGGCGATCCACATCAACGCGACCGCGATGCCGCCGATCAGTCCGCGCACGACCCCCAGTCCGGGGATCGCAAGTCCGGCGAGCAGCCCCACGACCACGCTGCCGGCGACCGCGAGCGCGGCGATGCGCCGACCGACCAGCTCGGATCGCGTCGCCGCGTCCGTGGGCACGTGGCCTGCGTCGGCCGGCGCGGCGGTCTCCCGTCCGGTGTCGGGTGCGTCGTCGCGTGGTGACGGGTCCACCTCGTGGACCTCTCTCGCGTCGAGCACCTCGGCGAGCGCCTCGAGCGCGTCGGGGTCCTCGCTGTCGAGCTCGAGCACACGACGAAACGCCGCCTCGGCGTGCGCCAGCTCCCCGGCGTCGAGCGCCGTCTCACCGAGCATCAGATGGCCGCCGCGGTCATTCGGATCCACACGGATGGCCTGTTCGGCGGCGACCGCGGCATCGTAGACGGCACCTCCGGCCAGGTGCAGCTGTGACAGGACCGTCCAGCCGCGCGGATCCGAGGGTGCGAGCGCCGTGGCCTGCAGCGCGGCGTCGAGGCCCTCGGTGCGCCAGCGCGCGCGGGTGACAGCCGTCATCGCCAGCGCGAGCCATGCCTCCGACGACGACGGGTCGAGTCGCGTCGCCATGCGCGCGGCGTACATCGCGGCGGCGAACCGCTCGCGCAGGTAATCGATGCGCGCCAGCAGCAGCCAGACGGCCGGGTCGCCGGGGGCGATGCGCTGAACCTCCCAGGCCAGCACGCTCGCAGCATCGTAGATGCCATCGTCGATGAGGTCGTCGATCTCGACCAGCGCCCGTCGATCGGCACGCCGGCCGGACGCGTGCTCGGACCTTATGGGCTTCTCCATCCGTTCGCGCTCACACCGACCTGATGTCCCATGCACGACCTGCGCACACGTTGCAGCGGATTGTAATCCGTGATGCGTCTGGTGTGGATGTCATCTGTCGGCTTGGCGCGGAGCGTCGACACGCGCGCGATGACGGCGCGCGCGTCGGGTGACGGTGGGCGATGGCGACGCCACGCCGTCCGGGTCGAGCCGTGGGTCGAGCCACGGGCCGTGCGCCGGCGGGACTGTCCACATGGCCACGGTGACAATGCACTCGGGCGCGACGACAGCCGATACAACATGCGGAGATCGGCGACATGTGCCGGTCGATAGCGCCAGTCACGCCGTCGAATCCTCGTGGATCGCCTCGTGCCCAAGCCCAGGAAATACACGCGCGACGATGCCGTGCCCTACCGGGGGCGGGACCGCCGCGGCATCATCAACGCCCGCCCGGATGCGACCGGGCGGCCGTTCTTCATTGCCGGCTTCGGTCTCGTGGTGCTCACGGCCGTGGTGTTCGTGCTGCAGGCATCCGCTACGGCGCGGGACGAGCTCACCACGCTGGCTGCCAGCTTCGAGCTCAGCGCGGGTGCCCTCGGCGTCGTGGCCGCAACGCTGCTGGTCGTGCGCTGGCGCCTTGCCGGAGACGCGCGAGCGTTGTGGCTCGGCACCGCGGTCGGGACCTACGCGGCGCTGTCGATCGCCCTGGCCCAACTGCTGCCTGTCGCACTCGGTGAACAGGTCGACTGGGTGCGGCCCGCGAGCCTGCTCGTCTCGCTCGCGCTGTTCGCCCATGTCCTGCGGTCGCCGGAGGTGGACGCGCGGCTACGGCCGGGGCGGACCTTCGGCCTGGCGATCGTCGGGTTCACCGCGATCAGCATCGCGATCCTGTTGCTGCTGCGGGTCGGGCAAGATGCTCTCGCCGCGCAGGTGCTGTTCGGCCCAGGGACAGGTTCGACGGCGATCGGGGTGGCGTGGGCCACCTTCGCAACGATCTACGTGCTGCGCGGCATGCGCGACCAACGGCTGCTGTTCGCCTGGTACGGCCTGACGATGTTCGGACTGACCCTTGCCGAGCTGACCAGCGTGCTGCCGACCGGGCAGGTGCTGCCACTGGGCTCAGCGCTCATCCGCTCCATCGCGCTGCTCTACGCCGTCATCGGTGTGACCCGCGAGCTGCAGACCATGTTCGCCAGTCAGAGCAGCCGCCTGCTGCAGACGACCGTCGACACGTTGTCGACCAGTGCGTCCCTGCGTGCCGCGCAGCAGCACCAGCAGGAGATGGCCCACGAGGCCCGCAACGCGCTGACCGCCATCGAGGGCGCGACGCAGACACTGGAACGGTTCCGCGAGAACCTCGACGACGAGACCCGACAGTCCCTCGCGGTGGCGGTGTCGAGCGAGATCGGCCGCCTGCAACGGCTGGTCGGCGCGTCGGCGGGGACCAACCACCCGGTTTCGTTCCGGCTGGCCGACATCATCTCGCCACAGCTGGAGCTGGCCCGTGCACAAGGAGCGCAGGTGTCGGCGTCGACGCCGGGCGACCTCGTCGCGTACGGGCAGCCGGCCGACTTCGCCGAGGTGCTGCAGAACCTGCTGATCAACGCCCGGATCCACGGGCGTGGCCCGATCACCGTGCGCGCGACCCTCGGAGACGATCACATCCTCGTCTCGGTCGAGGACCGCGGCCCCGGCGTTCCTGAGGACATGCGTCACGAGATCTTCGAACGCGGCCGACGGGCATCCCACGCGCCGGGCAGCGGCCTGGGTCTCTATGTGTCCCGCGAGCTGATGAAGCAGCAGCGCGGCAACCTGTGGGTCGAGGATGCCGCCGACGGGGGCGCGGCGTTCATCATGGCCGTACCGGCCGGTCCCACGGCTACGGCGTCATCCTTCACCGACAGCGGGCGACTCCGGCCCGTCAAGCACGGCGGCGAGGGCGGCAAGCCCGCCAACGGTCACCGACCACTCACCCTGGGGGGTGCGGAGCACGCCGACGTCCGGGCTCGGGCTCGGCGCCGCGAGCACGAGGACCCGATCGACTGACATCCGTTCGGGCAGCGGCTCCTCGGTGACGATGGCCGCGGTGAAGTGCTGCGCGGTGGCGGGATCGGTGTGCCATGTGGCAGTGTCTGCGACGAGAACGTCGTAGTCATCTGCGAACGCACGCGCCAGCGTGTCGGCGAGCAGCCGTGGTTCCACCGCGATCAGCAGCCGCCTCGTCGCGTCGTGCACCTCCATGGCCCATGTATACAGCGGATCGTGGGCAGAGACTGCGCACGTGAGGGAACGAGCGCGGAGACGGACAAGCAATGCGTGTGATCATGATCGAGGACCACGAGCTGCTCGCACAGAGCCTGCAGCTCACGCTCAAGGCCGAGGACGTCGATGTCGTGCGGGTGTGGAGTGACGATCGCGAGGACCTGACGCAACAGGCGATCGCCAACGCGCCCGGGCTGCTGCTGCTCGACTTCGATCTGGGCGACCACGTCGGCGTGGCGTTCGGCCTGATCGAGCCGATGAGCGCGGCGGGCCTCGACGTGGTCATGCTCACCGGCGAGCGCAACCCCCTGGTCCTGGCCCAGTGCCTCGAGGAGGGCGCGGTCGGCGTGATCAACAAGTCGGTCAGCTTCGACGAGCTGCTGGAGCAGATCCACGCGGCGCTGCGCGGGGAACAGCTGATGACCCGCCACGAGCGCGAGGAGCTGTTGTCCCAGCTCCGCCTGCATCGTGCCGAACGGGATCAGCAGCTGCGGGTGTTCCATGACCTCACGGCACGCGAGGCCGAGGTGCTCGGCGAGCTGATGCAGGGCAAGGCGGCCGACACGATCGCCGAGGAATCGGTCGTCTCGGTGGCGACCATCCGGACGCAGATCCGCTCGATCCTCGGAAAGCTCGGCGTCAACTCTCAACTGGCCGCCGTCGCACGTGCCCAACAGGCCAGGTGGGAGCCACCCGTGACCCACTGATGGGGGCCCCTTCATCAGAATTGATGATGAAGGCTGTGACGCCGGCTCCGAGACTGGCGCGCAAGGTCAGATCCGCCGTGGCTGTAGCGGGTCTTGTCACATCACTGTCACACCACCTCGGAGACATTCACCATGACCGCTCTATACCTCGCGTTGCTGACGTTCACCGCGCCGCTGCGCACCCGACTCCGGTCCGACCGGGGCATCGAAGCCATCGAGTACGCGCTGATCGCCGCGCTGGTCGCCGCGATCATCGTCGCCGCCTTTGCGCTCATCCAGGGCCCCGCCGGCCCGGTGCAGGCCATCTTCCAGGCGATCGCGAACCAGCTGACCACCGCCGCGGGCAACGTCAACTGAGCCGTCGCGGTGCCGGGCGCAGCGGAGGGCTGCGCCCATCGTCATGAGGGAGTCCGTTTGAGGGGGCACAGGCGGATGTGCCATGGACGACGACACGGCTGGTTCCGTGCCCCCCGGCGGGCCGGGCCCGTTCCGCGACACCCCCGCGTGGACGGCACGCCTGCATACGCAGAATGGTCTCGAAACCATTGAGGTCGCGGTGATCTCAGGCGCAATCGTCCTGCTGATCATCATGGCGCTGCCGCCGTTGACCAACGGCATCCAGAACGCCGTCACGGCCGTGTCCAACGCCCTGACGGC